>DATBAA010000391.1:0-11882 GCA_036271755.1 Myxococcales bacterium
GCCTGCAGATCGAGGAGCCAGCCCGCTTCGATGGCGCTGGCGAGGCGCACCACGGCGCGAGAGCGGCCGGCGTCGCGGCGCTCTTCGGCATCGACGGCGACCATCAGCGGAGCTTCGCGGACCGCGCTCTCGCGAGCGAGCTGGGCCGCGCCGCCCGAGGCCAGCAGCACTTCGGCGCCGCGGCGCTTGGCGACGCGATCGGGAAAGCCGGCGAGGACCGAGATGAGCAGCGAGTCGTCGCGCGGGCCCGAAGTCGACTGCCGCGGACCGAGGCGGCGGAAGATGCCCTGCAGCTGATCGCGCGCCTGCTCGACCCGGCGCGCGGTCTGGCTGTCGACGCCGCGGCGAGACTTCAAAGCGTCGAGCAGCTCGAGCACGTCCGACGGGCCGGTCGGAGACTCCTTGTCGCGGCGTATGTCGCGCTCGTTCAAGAGCGCCGCCATGGCGCAGCCGTCGGCGGGAAAGCCGCGCCGGGCGGCCTCCATGAGAATGCGCGAGAGCCGCGGATGCAGCGGAAACTGCGCGCAGTCGCGGCCCAGCGTGGTGGCGATTCCCGACAGCTCCACCGCGCCCAGGCGCAACAAGAGCTCCTGCGCCTTCTGCAGCGAGCCGGGCGGCGGCGGGTCCAGCCACGAAAGCTTGTCCGGATCGAGGCCGGCCGCGCGCAGCTCCAACAACATGCCTGCCAGGTCGAGCCGCTCGATCTCCGGCGCGTGGTGCTCGGGTCGGGATTCAAAATCGTGCTTGGTATAGAGCCGCAACGCACGCCCCGGACCGGTGCGGCCCGCGCGGCCGGCGCGCTGTGTAGCCGAGGCTTTGCTGATCTTGGCGACCTGCAGTGACGGCAAGCCAGACCACGGCGAGTGCCCCGCGATGCGCGCCAGGCCCGAGTCGACGACAGCGGTCACGCCCGGCACCGTCACGCTGGTCTCGGCGACGTTGGTGCTCAAGATCACTTTGCGCCGGCGCCCGGGCGTCAGCGCGCGGTCTTGATCCTCGGCGGGCAGATCTCCGTGCAGCGGCACCAAGACCAGATCGCGCGCCGCCGCCAGCTCCGTGCAAGCTTGGGTAGCGAATCTGATCTCCGCGGCACCAGGCAGGAAGACGAGCAGATCTCCCTCGGTTCCGGGCACCGTGAGCTTGCGGACGGCGGCGGCGATCTGATCGCCGACGCGCCGCTCGTCGGGCTGCGCCAGATGCTCGATCTCGACGGGAAACCTGCGGCCCTCGCTGCGAATGGTGACGGCGCCCAGGTGCTCCGCCAACGGCGCCGCGTCGAGCGTGGCCGACATCACCACCAGCTTCACGCGCGGCAAGAGCCGCTGCGCCAGCGCGAAGGCGAGATCGCCCGGCAGGTGGCGCTCGTGGAATTCATCGAGGACCAGCGCCGAGACGCCCTTCAGCTGCGGGTCGGCCAGCAGCCGTCGCGCGAGAATTCCCTCGGTAACGAAGCGCAGGCGCGTCTTGGCCGAGGCCACCTCGTCGAAGCGGACCTGATAGCCCACCGTCTCGCCGACGCGCTCTCCTAGCTCGTGGGCCACGCGCATGGCGGCCGCGCGGGCGGCGATGCGGCGCGGCTCGAGGACAATCACCTCGCCTTTGACCAGGTCGAGCAGCGCCGGCGGCACGCGCGTGGTCTTGCCCGCTCCGGGCGGCGCTTCGAGGACGACCGACGGATGCTGCCGCAGGACGTCGAGGATCTGCGGCAGGACCGCATCGATGGGCAGGACTTCTTTCACGCGGCGCGACTATAAGGTGCGGCATGAAGAGCCTCCAGGAGAGTTACGCACCCCACGGCCGTTGTTTCGGCTGCGGGCCAGAGAACGAGAAGGGCCTGCGGCTGCGCGTCCTGCCGGAAGGCGACGGCGTCCGCTGCGAGTTTCGCGCCGAGGAGCACCACCAGGCGTTTCCCGGCGTGGTCAACGGCGGCATCGTCGGGACGCTGCTCGACTGCGTCAGCGCCTGGTCGGCGACCTGGGCCATTCTGCGCGCGGACGCGGAGCAAAAGCTCCCCTGCGTGGTGACGGCCGACTTTCATGTCACCTTCAAGCGGCCCACGCCTTCGACGGAGACGGTGGTGGTGAAGGCGAAGCCGGTGGAGCAGGGTCAGAATTGGGCCATCATCGAAGCGACGCTGGAGGCTTCGGGCAAGGTGACCGCGACCTGCCGGGGCAAGTTCGTCGCCGTCAAAGAAGGCCACCCCGCTTTTCACCGCTGGTGAGCCGATGATCGCACTCTTCTCAGCGCTCGCGCTCGCCGCGTCAGTCTTGTACGTGCATCCCGACCGGCTCTTGTCGGCGCGCTTTCCCAGCAAGCCAGTGGTGACCGATCAGGACACGCCCAGCGCGGTCGGGATCATCCGCAGCAAAGGAGCGTCGCTGAAGACCGAGCGCGGCAGCTATTCGGTGACCGCCATCGTCTATCCCGTCGGCGGTACGCTCGACGTCGAGGCGGTCTTGAACGGCGCGCGCGATCAGACGCTGAAGAGCAACAACGCCAAGGCCGTCTCGGAGGCGCAGATCCGGGTGGACGGGCTTCCGGGCCGCGAGGTGCGCTTCGAGTCCGGCGCGCACGTTCAAGGGGTGACGCGCATCTTCGCGCGGGCCGGGCCTCCCGTGCTGTTCGCCATCACCGCGACTTCCAAAGAGCCGGACCCGGAGGTGGAGAAGTTCCTCGACTCCGTTCACTTCGGTCGGAGCATCGAGACGAAGTAGCGAGACCAGGCGTCACGAGCTGGCGGAGGTGTACTTTGCGATCGAGAGCCGCCACACCGTCCGCGAGAAAGCCGCGAAGATCAGGGTGCTGGCGACCGCGCCCAGTGCCGTTTGCAGCGAGAGCCGGCCCAGCAAGGCCAGCGCCGGATAGGTGGTCATCAGGGCCAGCGGCAAGACATAAGTGAAGACGATGGCGAGCCCGCCGCGAAAGATGCTGGTGGGCCAGCGCGCGATGTCGAAGATGGATTGGAAGAGATAGAGCAGGTTGTCCACGCGCACGGCGAAGAAGGCGATGGAGACCACCAGGATGGCGATGGAGTAGAGCACCAGCAGCGCCGCCAGCAAGAGCGAGAGCGCCACCAGCACCTGCAACATCGATGGGTGATGGCCGATGCGGCGAAAGGCATAGACGAAGACCGCGATGGCGCCGAAGAGGTCGATGACGCGCGCCGGTTCGATCTTGCCCAGCGAGACCAGCAGCTGCGCGTCGGCGGGCTTGAGCAGCACGAAATCCAAGGTGCCTTTGCGGATATGTTCGATCACGTTCGTCAACGACGGGCTGATGGCGCCTTCGAGGAAGCCTTTCAAGGCGATGAACCAGCCGAGAACGAGCAGCATCTCGGGGAAGGTCCAGCCAGAGACCTCGGGGCGAGTGCCGAAGACCACCAGCACCGGCACCAGGGTCACTCCAATCCATAAGATGGCCAAAAGGCCGTCGACGACGAAGTCGAGCCGGTATTGCAAAGCCAGCGCGAACGCGGCGCGCAGCTGGGCCCGGATGATGGCGAAGAGCCGCTTCACCCGCCGTACGCCGCGTAGCGTTTGAGCCCCGAGCGCCAGACGAAGTGAGTGGCAATCAAAGCCGCGCCGACATACGTCCATTGAACCGCGAGTAACTTCACCGCGTGCAATCCAATGGCCTTGCCCAACACCAATTCGACGGGAAACGAGAGCAGGAAGCGGAAGGGCAGCACCAGCGCGATGTCGCGCACGGCGGACGGGAAGAGATCCAACGGAATGAGATAGCCGGAGAGAATGGCCGAGATGCCCAGCCAGGCGTCGAAGAGGCTGCCGGCGCTCTCGAACCAGAGGCCCAGCGTGCCAATCAACGACATCACCAGGAACGTCAGCAGCCAGGCGCCGAACATGGCGGGCGCGAGCAAAATCCAGGAGAGCGTGTCGTGGCCCAGCTCGGCGCGCATTCCATAGAGAAGAATCGAGACGACCGGAATGGCGATGATTCCGCGCAGAGGCACCGCGGCGAGATTCTCCGCGCTGTAGGCGAGCAGCGGATGAATGGGCCTGAGGAGCCGCAAGGCGAGCGTGCCCTGGCGGATCTCCATGGTCAGCTCCCACACCACCCAGGAGCCGGTCATCAGCCGCACCAGGAGTGAACCCAGGTAGTAAGCGGCGAATCCGGTTTGCGTATAAGGCCCGACCGGGCCGCCGCGCGCCACGGCCGACCAGAGCGCCAGCATGACGAGCGGCATGTTGGTGGCGAACATCCAGATCAGCATCTCTGCCCGATAGGCCACCATGGCGGCGAAGCCGGTGCGCAAGAGCTGCGGATAGGCTTTCAAAGCGGCCCTCACGCCGCGCGGCCCTGCGCGAAGAGATCGCGCATGACTTCTTCCAGCGGCGGATCCTCGACCGAGAGATCGCGCAGCGGGAGCGACGCCAGCGCGCGAGAGACCGCGGCTTGCAGGAGAGCTTGCGAGACCTGCACGACGGCTTCGGCGTCGCGGTGATCGACGAGCGTACCGCCGAGCGCCTCTAAATCCTTGCGGTCGACCGGCTTCGACAGCCTCAAGATCAGACGCTTGTCGGGCCGCACGCGCTGCACCAGCTCGGGCAGGCCGCCGTCGTAGATGAGGTGGCCCTTGTCGATGACCATGACCCGCGGGCAGAGCGCGGCCACGTCCTCCATGTAGTGACTGGTGAGCAGCACCGTGGCGCCGAACCGCTGGTTGTAGGCGCGCACGAAGTCTCGCACCGTCACCTGCATCGAGACGTCCAGGCCGATGGTCGGCTCGTCGAGAAAGAGGACCTTGGGGCGGTGGAGCAGCGCGACCGCCAACTCACACTTCATCCGCTCGCCCAACGAGAGTTGCCGTGTAGGTTTGTTGAGCAGCGGGCCCAGATCCAAGAGCGCCGTGAGCTCGGACAGGGTCTCGGCGTACTGCGCTTTCGGTATGTCGTAGATGGCGCGGTTGAGCAGGAACGTCTCGGCCGGCGGCAGGTCCCAGAGGAGCTGCTGCTTCTGGCCCATGACGAGCGTGATCTGCTGCAGGAAGCCGCGGACGCGGTCTTGCGGCTTGAAGCCGGCCACCGACACCTCGCCGCCGGTGGGGTGCAAGAGCCCCGACAAGACCTTCAAAGTTGTCGTTTTGCCCGCGCCGTTTGGACCCAGGAAACCTACGCGCTCGCCGGCCTCGATGGAGAAGCTGACCTCGTCCACCGCCTTCACTTCGTCATACTTCCGGTGGAAGAGCGAGCGCAGCGCAGCACCCAGGCCGGGCTGCCGCTGGTGGACGCGATACCATTTTTGCAATCGATTGACTCGAATCATGCCGCGCATCGCTATACTCCAAGATGCGATGGCGGATCTCGGGCCCGATCACACCTACGAGCTGAAGCTCATCTTCCTGCGCGAGCTGGCGGCCGGGTATGGGCCGGCGAAGACCGCGTACGATCAGCTGCGCGCGAGCGGCAACCTGGACAAGCCGCAGCTCGACATCCTGCGCCGCTTCTTTCACAAGCTCGCGGGCACCGCGGCGGCGGCCGACTTGAGCATGCTGGGCAAGCTCGCCGGCGCTTGCGAGACGGCGGCCGAGGCGATGATCGCCGGCAAGTTCTCGCTGGGCCGCTACGCGATGCAGATCCTCGGCGACGGCCTGACCGCGGTGGCGGGCGTGCTGGACGGCAAGACCAGGAGCGATCCGACCAAGGCCGCGCCGCCGCCAGCCACTCCGCCGGTGCGCATCGCCGAAGGAGCGCCGCGGATCCTGGTGGTGGACGACGACGCCTTCGGGACGCAGCTGGCGGAGAGGGTGCTGAGCGCCGCCGGCTTCGACGTCCGCTCCTGCCTGGACTCCACGCTGGCGCTGCAGGCCATGCGCGATCGCGCTCCCGATCTGGTGCTGCTCGACGTGGACATGCCGAAGATGGACGGGTTCGAGGTCTGCTCGGCCATGCGCAAGGATCCGGCGCTGCACCTCATTCCCATCGTCTTTCTCACCCACCACGGAGACGTCGAGCGGCGCGTGCGCGGCTTGACCATGGGCGGCAGCGACTACGTGCAGAAGCCGTTCGACGCCGGCGAGCTGGTGGCCCGCGTCCGCTCGCACCTGGAGCGCGCCGGCGAGTATCGAGAGCTGACCATCCGCGACGGCCTCACGCGCTGCTACACCACCGAGTACTTCAAGGCGCGCCTCGATCAAGAGCTGGCGCGGGCCAAACGCTACAAGAACAAGCTGGTGCTGGGCCTGCTGGACATCGACGGCTTCAAGCGCATCAACGATTCTTACGGCCACGCGGCGGGCGACGCGGTGCTGTCGCGGCTGTCTCTGCTCATCACCAACTCACTTCGAGCCAGCGACGTGGTGGCCCGCTACGCCGGAGACGAGTTCGCCTTCTTGCTCCTAGAAGCCGAGGGGCCGGACGCCATGGCCGCCTGCAACCGGCTGCGCGAGACGGTGGTGCGGACCGCGTTCGAGCTGCCCGAGACGCTGGGCGGCGGGCTGCGGGTGACGACGACGGTCAGCATCGGACTCACTGCCTATCGCGAGGGAGACAGCGCGCACGACTTCCTGCTGCGCGCGGACGGCTCGCTCTTCGAGGCGAAGCAGCAGGGCCGCAACCGGGTGTTGCTCGCGCCATGATCTTCCTCGCGCTGGCGGTGGCGGTCTCTCCCAGCTCGCTGCTGCAGAAGGAGAAGGTCAGCGGCATTGTCGCGGTGGTCGACGTGCGCAACGGCGAGTTGGTGGCCTCCGCGGGCAACATAGACGGCGAGCGCTTGCTGCCGTTGTCTCTGATGAAGGTGGTCCTGGCTGCGTCCGCGCTGGAGCACGGCGTCGACGGCGGCGCGCAGGAGATGCTCGTCGCAAGCTCTGACGATGCGGCCCGCGCGGTGGCCGTGCAGGTGCGCAAAGTGGCTTCGAGTCAGGCGGTGCTCACCGACGTGCGCCGCTACGGGTTTCGCATCTCGCTGCCGGAAGAGGCCAGCGATGCGGAGTGGGCCGAGACGTTCTCCCTGGGTGAGAAAAACGTGATGGTGACGGCGCTCGAGGTGGCGAAGTTCTTCCGGCTGGTGGGAAGCGACACCGCGCGCGTGCTCAACGATTCGACGAAGCTGCGGCTGCGCCAGGCGCTGCTCGAGGTGGTGCAGCGCGGGACGGCGAAGGAGATTCGCGGGCGCGTGGTCAACGGGAAGATCGGCGGCAAGACCGGGACCGGCCCAGGGCCCGGCACGGACGGCTGGTTCGCGGGGCTCATCTTCGGCGCGGACGGCCAGCCGCGGTTCGCCTTCGCCACCTACGTCCGCAAGGGCGGCCCGGGCGGAGGAACTGCCGCGCGCATCAGCGCCGACCTCGCCAACTCACTGCTCTCTCGGTAGAGATCTTTATTCTGGATCATCGCCGAGCAGGAGCCCGACTTGCAGCTCCACCGCGTCAAATGGCTCGGCGCGCACGCGCTCGCCGGCCTCGGCGCGCAGCGCGATCACATAACCGCCTTCCCCGTGCCGGTGCACGGTCAGCGTGCGCTCGCAGATCCAGTCGAGCTCGCCATCGATGAGCTCGAGTCTGGCCTCCTCGGGTTGGGCGAGCCAGTCCGCGATGGTCTTTGGAACCGACGGAGGGACGCGTACCGTCATGCGGAGAATCTAACTCCTGGTGATAGGGTCGCTCAACTCGCGCAGGAGCCGGGCCATTCCAATTGCACCAGTCGTCGATCTCACCGGAAGAGTCGCCATCGTGACGGGCGCGGCGCGCGGCATCGGGCGTGCGGCCGCGCGCAGGCTGTATGCGCTCGGGGCTTCGGTGGCCGTCAACGTCCGAGACGAGGCGCGCGCGAGCGAGCTCGCGGCCTCTCTAGGTGAGCGCGCGCTGGCCGTTCCGGGCGACATCGCGGCAGACGGCGTTCCCGCGCGCGTGGTGCGCGAGACTCAGGCCCGCTTCGGTCGCGTGGACATCATCGTCAACAATGCCGCGCACGCGAAGGCGACGCGGTTTCCCGACCTGACCGTCGAAGAGTTTCGCCAGGCGCTGGAGGTGAACATGACCGCGCCGTTTCTCTTCACGCAGGCGGCGCTGCCCATCATGAAGGCGCAGAACTTCGGCCGCATCATCAACATCTCCTCGTCGGCGGGGCGCATGGTGAGCACGCTCGGCGGCGCGCACTACACCGCGTCCAAAGCGGGGCTGCTCGGTCTGACCCGCGCGAGCGCCAAGGAGCTGGGCAGGTTCGGCATCACCGTCAACGCCATCTGCCCGGGCATGATCGACACCGAGCTCACGCGCGAGAATGCGACGGACGAATTGCTGCATCGCCTGGCCGCGAGCTATCCGGTGCCGAGACTGGGCACGGCGGAAGAAGTGGCGGACCTGATCTGCTTCGTGGCCTCGGACGCGGCTGGCTATCTCACTGGAACGTCGCTCGACATCAACGGCGGCGATCTGATGATGTGATGCCCCAGGCTCGCCAATGAAAGAGAGCAACCGCGTCCTGCTGGCGCTCGTGCTGGCCATCGCGCTCGGCGGAGCCATCGCTGCCAGCGGCAATGCCGGCTGGTTGCGCGCGGCCGATCTCGTCTCTCCCCTTGGCGTTCTCTGGGTGAACGCCATCCGCATGACGGTGATCCCGCTCGTCATCGCGCTGCTCATCACCGGCGTGTCGTCCGCGGCGGGCAGCGCGATTGGCCGCCTGGGCGCGCGGACCGTCGCCGCCTTCGTGCTGCTGGGCAGCTTCATGGCCGTGACGATGATCCCGCTGCTCGCCGCCGCGTTCGCGATGATGCCGGTGCCAAACCCGAGGCCCGAATTGCCGCCGGGAGCTGCCGAAGCGGCGCGGCAGCTGTCGGCCGGCGGAGAGGCGCAGACCTTCGCAGGCTGGCTGACCGGGCTCATTCCGGCCAACCCCATCTCGGCGGCGGCCAACGGCTCGATGCTGCAGCTGGTGCTCTTCACGCTGCTCTTCGCCGCCGCGCTCTCGCGGGTCAAAGACCGGCAGCCGGTGTTGGGCTTCTTCGCCGGAGTGGCCGGCGCGATGCTGGTGCTGGTGCAGTGGATCATCCTGGTGGCGCCGGTCGGAGTCTTCGCCCTGGTGCTGCCGCTCGCCGCGCGCGCCGGGGCCGCGCTGGTGGGCGCCATCGGCTTCTACATCGTCGTCTACTCGCTGGGCTGCATCCTCGCGATGCTGCTGCTCTCCCTGGCGGCGGCGCTGGCCGGGCGCATTCCCGTAGCGCGCTATGCGCGGGCCTTGCTGCCGTCGCAGCTCATCGCCTTCAGCTCCAGCTCGTCGATCGCGACGTTGCCGTCGGTGGTGAAAAGCGCGGAGCAGCTGGAGATTCCCGCGCCGGTGATCGGCTTCGTGCTGCCGTTGGCCGCTTCGCTCTTCAAGGCCGCGGCGCCGGTCTCGTGGGCGGCCGGAGCGCTCTTTGTCGGCAGGTTGTACGGCGTCCCGCTGGGTTTCCCGGCGCTTACGGCGGTGGCGTTGGTGGCGGTGTTTCTCAGCTTCGGCGTGCCGGGCATTCCGCGCGGAGCGTTCATCCTGCTGACGCCGCTCTTCGTGGCGCTGGGGCTGCCGGTGGAAGGCATCGGCATACTCATCGCGGTGGATGCGATTCCCGATACCTTCGCCACGGCATTGAACGTCAGCGGCCACCTGGCGGCGGCAGCGCTCGTTGCCCGCTCTTGAACGCGCTGGAGAAGTACCTCACACCTTGAAGCGGCCTACCACGTCGGAGACGCGCTGCGAGAGACCCTTCAAGACCGCGCCGGCCTTGGTGGTGGTCTCCAGGCGCCGCATGGTCTCGTCCATCATTCGCGTCTGGTCGGTGACCGCCGCGAAGATCTGCGTGATGCCCGCGTTCTGTTGCGAGACTGCCGCCGCGATCTGCCGGACCGCCGCGGAGTTGTCCTTCACGATGTTGCTCAAGGCCCGCAAGTTCTCGCCGGTCGACCGCACCTGCGTCAGGCCGACGTCGATCTTCTGCGAGCCGTGCTCGGTGATGCCGACCGCGCCGCGGATGGCCGAGCCGATGTCCTCGAGGATCTCGCGCACGCGGCTGGTGGCTTGAATCGATTGATCGGCTAGCGAGCGGATCTCGCGGGCGACGACGGCGAAGCCCTTGCCGTGCTCTCCGCTGCGCACCGCTTCGATGGCCGCGTTCAAGGCCAGCATGTTGGATTGATCGGCCAGATCCTTGACCGTCTGGGTGATGCCGCCAATCTGCTCCGTCCGCTCCACAAGCTGTCCGATGCGCTGGGCGATCTCGTCCACCTGCGCGCGAATGTCGGTCAGGCCCGCGAGGCTGCTCTCCAGCGCGATCTCGCCCTGCGCGGAGACGGCGTCGGCCTTTTCGGTCAGCGCCAGGACGGCCTCCGCCTTCTGCGAGGCCAACAGAGAAGTCTGCTTGATCTCCTGCGCGGTCACCTGCGTTTCTTGAAGGGCGGTGGCCTGGCGGGTGATGGTCTGGCTCTGCTCCTCGGTCGACTGTCCCAGCTCATCGCCGGCATTGGTGAGCAGCTGCACCGACTCCTGCAGCGCGCGCAGCACCTCCTTCAGCTTCTCCTGCATCTGCGAGAACGCCAGCGCCAATTCGCCCGTCTCGTCTCGTGAGTTGATCTCGATTTCGTGCGTCAGATCGCCGTCGACGATGCGCTGCGCGGCTTCGGTCAGGTTGCGCAGCGGCTTCACGAAGCGCGCGGCCACGAAGTAGGTCGCCACGGCCGCGACCAGGAGCGCCACCAGCATCACCGACAGGAGGATCTTCTGCGCCTCCAGCGCCGCGCTCGCGCCCGCCGCCGGATCGAGCCCGACGTGCACCACCGTGCCGGTGATCCCGGCGGAAGGAATGTCGATGTACGCGTTGCCGTCGATGACGGTCTGGCGAATGACCTTGGTCTCCTTCAGCACCGTCTCGTCGCTGACTTGAGGCCCTTTGGCGAAGGTGTGCGCGATCACCGTGCCGTTGCGGCTCAGCACCTCGACGTAAGCCAGGTTCGCGTCCTTCTTCACCGCGGCGATGGTGGAGGGAATGGCGGAGTCGGGCATCTCCACCATGGATTGCGCCAGCGTGTCGGCGATGGCCTTGCCGCGCGCGATGGCCTCGCGCTGCAGCACGCTGCGGAAGTACCAGTAGTTCGACACCCCGGCGCCCGTGGCCAGGACGGCGAGCGCCGCCACGACGAGCGCGGCGATCTTGAAGTGCAGCGGGAGGGAGCGGCTGGTCTCGTTCATCTCCAAACCTTTCTGCACAACTCGACGATGGCGGGCGCGATGTCTTCCAGCGGCAAGAGCGAGCGCGTCGCGCCGCACGCGTACGCGGCCTGCGGCATGCCGAAGACCACCGACGAGAGCTCGTCTTGCGCAAAGGTGGCGCCGCCGGCCTGGGACAATGCGGCGAGGCCCTGCGCGCCGTCGTCGCCCATGCCGGTGAGCACGAAGCCCGCGGCGCGCGCCTTGCCAACCTTGGCGAGCGACTGCAACAGCAGATCGCCCGATGGACTGTGCAGGCCGGCCGATCTGGGCGTCTGCAGCATGCCCTGCTCGTCGAGCAGCAGGTCGCAGCCGTCGGGGGCCAGGTAGACGAACCCGGGCTGCGCGGAGATGCCGCGGCGGGCGACCTCGATCTTCAGCTTGCTGACGCTGCCGAACCAGCGCACGAGGCCTTTGGTGAAGCCTTCGGCGATGTGCTGGGCCACGAAGATGGGCGCCTCCAGCCCGGCCGGCAGCTCTTTCAAGATGGCCGCCAGCGCGGGCGGTCCGCCGGTGGAGGCGACGAGGCCGATCATCTGGATGCCGCCCGCGTGTCCCAGCGCGGCGTGGCGCGACGCGCTCCTGCGCGAGCGGCGCACCACCGGCACCTCGGCCATCAGGCGGACCGAGGCGGCGACGTGCTTGCCCCAGGCGCGCAGCTCGCCCGGGCCGCCGCGCGGCTTGGCGATG
>DATBAA010000392.1:0-5862 GCA_036271755.1 Myxococcales bacterium
GAAATCGCCGCTCTCGTCGAGCACGTAGGCGACGCCGCCGGACATGCCGGCGCCGAAGTTGCGGCCGGCGCGGCCGAGCACCACCACGCGGCCGCCGGTCATGTATTCGCAGCCGTGATCGCCGACGCCTTCCACCACTGCGTCCACGCCCGAGTTGCGCACGCAGAACCGCTCGCCCGCGACGCCGCGAATGAACGCTTCGCCGGAGGTGGCGCCGTAGAAGGCGACGTTGCCGGTGACGATGTTCTCGTGCGGCCGGAAGGTCGACTTCGCCGGCGGAAAGACAATGATGCGCCCGCCGCTCAAGCCTTTGCCGATGTAATCGTTGGCGTCGCCTTCCAACACCAACGTCATTCCTTTCGGTATCCAAGCGCCAAACGATTGCCCGGCAGATCCTTGGAAGGTGAAATGAATGGTGTTGTCGGGCAATCCGCCCGGGCCATAGCGGCGGGTGACTTCACTGCCGGTCATGGTGCCGACCACGCGGTGGATGTTGCGGATGGGCAGCGTCGCCCGGACCGGCGTCTTGTCCTCGAGCGCCGGTTTGGCCAGCTTCAAAAGCTCGGTGCCGTCGAGCGTGGTCTCGAGCCCGTGCTCCTGCGCGATCTGCCGGATGCGCCCATAGGTTTTAGGGACGGTGGGTTTGAAGAGGATGCGGCTGAAGTCCAGGTTGCGCGCCTTCCAGTGATCGACGCCGCGCCGCATCTCGATGCGCTCGGATCGGCCCACCATCTCGTCGAAGGTCTTGAAGCCCATCTCCGCCATGTACTCGCGGACCTCCTGGGCGATGAAGCGCATGAAGTTGACCACGTGGTCCGCCGAGCCGGCGAACTTCGCGCGCAGCCGCGGATCCTGCGTGGCCACGCCGACAGGGCAGGTGTTCAAATGACAAGCGCGCATCATGATGCAACCGAGCGCAATCAAAGGCGCGGTGGAGAAACCAAACTCTTCGGCGCCGAGCAGAGCGCCAATCACCACGTCGCGGCCGGACTTCAATTGCCCGTCGACTTCCAAAGTAACCCGGCTGCGTAAGTCATTCAGGACCAGCACTTGATGCGTCTCTGCCAGACCCAACTCCCAGGGAATGCCGGCGTGCTTGAGCGAGGTCAGCGGAGAGGCGCCCGTGCCGCCGTCGTGACCGGAGACGAGGATGACGTCTGCATGCGCCTTCGCCACTCCGGCCGCGATGGTGCCAATTCCAAGCTCGGCCACCAGCTTGACGCTGATGCGCGCGTGCTTGTTTGCGTTCTTCAGGTCGTGAATCAACTCCTTCAGGTCTTCGATCGAGTAGATGTCGTGATGCGGCGGGGGTGAGATCAAACCCACGCCGGGCGTGGCATGGCGCACCTTGGCGATGGCGGGAAACACCTTCGAGCCCGGCAATTGTCCGCCTTCGCCGGGCTTGGCTCCCTGCGCGATCTTGATCTGCAATTCGCGCGCGTGGACCAGGTAGTTGCTCGTCACGCCGAAGCGTCCGCTGGCCACCTGCTTGATGCCAGAGTTCTTCGAGTCTCCGTTGGGCTCCAGCGTATAGCGCGCCGGGTCCTCGCCGCCCTCGCCGGTGTTTGACTTGCCGCCGATGCGATTCATGGCGATGGCCAGCGTCTCGTGCGCCTCTTTCGAGATGGAGCCGTAGCTCATGGCGCCGCTCTTGAAGCGCTTCATGATGGTCTCGACCGGCTCTACCTCTTCCAAGCGAACCGGCCGTGCGTTGGAGCGGAAGTCCATCACGCCGCGCAAGGTGCAGAGCTGCTTCGACTGGTCGTCGATCAGCGCCGTGTACTCCTGGAAGGCGCGATAGTCGTTCTTGCGGCAAGCATATTGAAGCTTGTGGATGGTCTCGGGGTTGGAAAGGTGGAACTCACCGTTCGATCGATACTGATACTCACCGCCGGCCGGCAGGCTGGTGTGCGTGATGGGCCGCTTGGGCGGAAAGCCGCGCTCGTGCCGCATGCGCGCCTCTTTCGCGATCACGTCGATGCCGACGCCGCCGATGCGAGACGCCGTCCAGGTGAAGTATTCGTCGACGAAGTCCTGCGCGAGGCCGATGGATTCGAACACCTGCGCGCCCTGGTAGCTCTGGACGGTGCTGATGCCCATCTTGGAGATGACCTTGACGATGCCCTTCACCACGGCCTTCAAATACTTCTTCTCCGCCTCGTAAGCCGTACCGCCCACCAGGCCGAGCGAGACGAGATCGTGCACGGTCTCGAAGGCGAGATAAGGATTGATGGCGCTGGCGCCATAGCCGATGAGCAGCGCGAAGTGGTGCACCTCGCGCGGCTCGCCGCTCTCGACGATGAGGCTCACCCGGGTGCGCGTACCCTCGCGAATCAAATGATGGTGCACCGCCGACAGCGCCAATAAAGACGGAATGGGCGCGGCGTCCGCGTCGTGGCCGCGGTCGGAGAGGACGAGCAGGTTGAAGCCCTCTGCCACGCACTCGGAAGCCTTCCAGCGCAGATCTTCCAACGCCTTGCGCAGCGCCGCGCCGTCGCCTTTGGCCGCGAAGAGCGTGGGCAGCTTGACCGCCCGGAGCCCCTTCGCGGAGAGGCCGCCGTCGAGCGCCCGCACCCGCGCCAGCTCGTCGTTGGTGAGAATGGGCGTGGGCAGCGCCAGCTGCCGGCAGCACTCCGGCCCGGGCTCGAGCAGGTTTCCTTCCGGCCCGATGGTCGTTTCGGCCGACATGATGATCTCTTCGCGAATGGAGTCGACCGGCGGATTGGTCACCTGCGCGAAGAGCTGGCTGAAGTAGTTGAAGATGAGCTGCGGCCGCTCGGAGAGCACGGCCAGCGGCGTGTCGGTGCCCATCGAGCCGATGGCTTCGTTGCCCGTGGCCGCCATGGGCGTGATCAGCAGCTTCACGTCCTCGGAGGTGTAGCCAAAGACCTCTTGCCGCCGCAGCATGCCTTCGCGGTCGGTGGGCGGCATGCGAATGGGCTCGGGCAAATCCTTCACTTCCAGGATCGATTCGCGCAGCCATTCGCCATATGGATGCTGCCGCGCGATGCGCTCCTTCACCTCTTCGTCGGAGACGATGCGCTGCTCGGCGGTGTCGACCAGGAAGATGCGGCCGGGCGCGACGCGGCCCTTGAGCAGCACGTTCTCGGCCGGAATATCGAGCACACCCACTTCCGAGGCCATCACCACCAGGTCGTCCTTGGTGACGTAATAGCGGGACGGCCGCAAACCATTGCGATCCAACACCACGCCGACGCGCGTTCCGTCGGTAAAGGCAATCGACGCGGGCCCGTCCCACGGCTCCATCAAGCAGGAGTGGAACTCGTAGAACGCCTTGCGCTCCGCGCTCATGGTCGGGTCGTGCACCCACGGCTCGGGCACCATCATCATGATCGAGTGCACCAGCTCGCGGCCCGAGAGCGTCAACAGCTCCAGGCAGTTGTCGAACATGGCCGAGTCGGAGCCTTCGGTGTCGATGACGGTGAGGATCTTCTGCAGATCCTTTCCAAACAAGCTGGACCGCATCATCGACTGCCGCGCGTGCATCCAGTTGATGTTGCCGCGCAGGGTGTTGATCTCGCCGTTGTGGGAAATATATCGATACGGGTGCGCGCGGCCCCAGGAAGGAAACGTATTGGTGGAGAAGCGCGAGTGCACCATGCCAATGGCGGAGATGACGTTTGGATCTTGCAGGTCGGTATAGAACGCCTTCAATTGGCTGGCGTTCAGCATTCCTTTGTAGACGATGGTTTTGTAGCTCAGGCTGGGAATATAGAAGTGCCCGCGCCCCGGAATGGCCGAACGGGACACCTTCTTTTCCACCAGCCGGCGAATCACGTAGAGCTTGCGCTCGAACTCCGCCTCGTCGGCCACCTCTGCCCCGCGGCCGATGAAGATCTGCCGGATGATGGGCTGGCTGGCCTTGGCGCTGGCGCCCAGCGCGGCGTTTTCGGTGGGCACGTCGCGATAGCCCAGCAGCGTCTGCCCTTCGTTCTTGATGGTCTCGTCGAACAGGCGGGCAATCGCCTCCTGGCCCGGCAAGCTGGGCGGCAAGAAGACCATGCCGACGCCGTAGTGGCCGCGCTCGGACAGCAAAAGGCCCGACTTCTTGCACTCCATGGCGAGGAACGCGTGCGGCATCTGCAGCAGGATGCCCGCGCCGTCGCCCGTTTCCTTCTCCGCGCCGGTCGCGCCGCGGTGCTCCAGGTTGATGAGGACTTCTAGCGCCTTGGCGACGATGTCGTGAGAGGACCGGCCCTTGATGTCGGCGACGAAGCCGAAACCGCACGAGTCATGCTCGAGCGCTGGGTCGTAGAGGCCCTGCTTTGGCGGAAGTCCTTCAGCAGCCACCTGAGCTCCCTTGGAAAAGCGTTCCGGAAGATCAGAGTGAACTTTCCCCAGCCTTGATCGCAAGCGTTTATGCTGCCCTGCGGCAAAAAAATTGCCCTGCGCTGCTTTCGGACGAATGACTTCCTCGGGGGAAGCAGCGATGGCCCGAGCTCTTACGATTCTGCTCTTTGGTGCAACCCTAGGCGGTTGCTCGTCTTTGACGCTCACTCTGGTACGGCCTGGCCAGGTGAATACCCAAAGCTATTCGCTGGGGAAGTGGACGGTTGCCAAACCAGAGTGGCAGCCGGCGCTGGATGATCTGCTGAGCAGCCTGCGCAAGGCCATCGCCGCTGCGCCCGCGGGCGCGCCGGTGCTGAAAGAGCAGGGTGCGACGGTGATTCTGGAGGGCGTGCTTTCGAAATACAGCTTCGAAGAGCACGAGGAGCGGCAGGACACCACCTGCCTGACGGTGCAGTCGGGCAAGAACGTGGAATCACCCTGCGTGGCGCTGCTGGCGCACGGCCTGGCGCAGCTGGAGCTGACCATGCGGGTGGTCGACGGCGCCGGCAAAGAGCTGAGCAACACCACTTTTCCGCTGAGCGTGCCGGTGACGGCGGGGCCGCTCCTGACGCAGGATCCGGCGCTGATCGCGGCCCATCCCGTCAAGGTCGACGGCGCGGCGGCGTTGGCGGCGGCGCGGGCCCAGGCTGCGCTGCGGCTCGCCGCGGTGGTGGCGCCGCACGCGGACGCGGTCTCGCGGATGATGCCCGTCTGCGACGATGGCCAGCAGAACTGCCAGGCCGGCACGCTCGCTCTGCAGGCTTGCGACTTTGCCAAGGCGCGCACCCTCTTCGCTGCCGCTGCGGAGACGCTGCAGAAGGATCCCAAGAAGGCCGCCGATGCCGCGAGCGCGCTCTGGGGTGAGGCGCTGGCCTGCGAGTTCAGCGGCGATATCGACTCCGCGCTGAGCCTGCTCAAGCAGGCCTCCGCGCTGCAGCCCAAGCAGCAAGAATTCTCGAGCGAGCCCGACAACATTCGCGTCGAGCAGGCCTATGCGCAGCAAGCAGCAGCCACCGGCCTCAAGATCCGCTGCATTCCGCAGGCGCAGCCATGAGGAGGCTCTTGCTCTGCGTTGCCTTGGTGGGTTGCACCGGAATCGGCAGAGACCTCACCTCTGGTGCCGCCGACGGGCTCAAGCCGCAGATGCGGCAGCTGACCTCAGAGGCCGCCATCGGCGCGCGCGACAGCCTGCTCAGCGACGAGACCAAGAAGCGCGTGCTCGAGCTGGAGCGGGCGGTCGTCAACGGCGCCACCGATTCGCTGACCAGCCAGCAGACCGAAGAGCGGCTGCGGAATCTGGAGAATGCGCTCATCGATCAGCTGCGCATCGACCTGATGAAGACGGAGAATTCGCTGCTGGGCAAGGAGCTGGACCAGAAGCTCGCCGGCCTGCGCGAGGAGCTGATTGGCCCGGCCACCAAGGCGGACCTGGTCTCCATTCGAGACGAGCTCTTGGGGCCGCGGCTGCACGAGATCGTCACCCAGCTCATCCAGGACGCGCTGGGCAAGCAG
>DATBAA010000393.1:0-7366 GCA_036271755.1 Myxococcales bacterium
GAGGGGAATTCCTTTGAGCCCAAACGAAGTGGCGATGGCCTTGCCGCCGCCGTACTGCGCGTATCCGTCCACCGGCCCCTGGCCCATGGGGCCGGGCACCACCACCAGCTTGTCGCTGGTCAGGTAGAGGATCTTGTCGTCAGCGTAGAGGGCGACGTCGTCGTCGATCTCCTCCAGGACCTTGACCGCGTCGTAGGCCTCCTGCTCGTCGTCGAGCGCGGCGCGGGGCATCTCGCCTTCGCCCTCGAACTCGCAGCCCATGCCGTAGGCGGCGTGCAGGCGGCGCGAGACCAGATCGATGACCTCGGGGGGAAACTCCGAGAGGGTGACGATGCGGATCATTTCTTCCCCTTGGGCTTGCTCTTCGCGGCGGCGGCGGCCGGCTTCTTCGCGGCTGCAGCGGGCTTCTTGGCGGGGGCGGCTTTCTTGGCCGCGGCAGGCGCGGGCTTCTTCGCGGCCGGTGCAGCGGCGGCCTTCTTCGCCGGAGCCGCAGCGGCGGCTGGAGCCGGCGGATGCGCGTGAGCGGGCGGCGCGGCGGGTTTGTGCGCGGGCGCCGGGGCAGGCTTAGGGGCTGCCGGCGCAGGGGCAGGTTTGTGGGCTGCCGGTGCCGGCGCCGCGGGCTTCGGGGCTGCCGGCGCCGCGGGCTTCGCGGCTGCAGGCAGCGGCCTGGCGGCGGCTGGAGCGGCCGTTTGCGCCGGTGCGGCGGGCTTGGGCGCCTCGGGCACCGCGGCTGCCTTGGCGGCGGCCGGCGCTTTGGGAGCCTTCACCTTGGGCGGCTTCTTCGGCGCAGGAGCCTTGGGAGCCTCCTCCTCGTCGCCCTCTTCCTTCTCCTCTTCCTCGGCACCCTCGGTGGCAGCAGCCGCGGGCTTCTCGGCTTCCTCCTCGCCTTCTTCGTCCTCGAAGCCAAGGTCGTCGTCCGCCGAGCGCGCCAGCGGCGTCGGCGGTCCGAGCTGCGCCGGCGGCAAGACCCTGCCCTTGCGGCTCATGCCTTCGGGCGGCCAGAGCGCGTAGTCCAGGTTGTCCTCCGAGACGTGCAGCGGAATGTCCATCGCCGCAGCGATCTCGCCCACCAGCAAATGCCGGGCGTTGTCGTAGAGCTCGCGCTCCTTGGGCGGCAGCGGCCGGACGCGCGCCAGCGTGTGCAGGCTGCGCAGCACCTCGACGGTGCCGAAGAGCCCGCCGCCGCTCATGCGCTCGGCGTTCTCGCGGTGGCGCACCTTCCAGTCCAGCTGCGGGCTGTCGGACGGCGAAGCCAGCTCGTCGAACACCTTGTCGATGGCGGCCACGTCCGCGACCTTGCGCAGGCCGATGCCCATCACCTTGGCCTTGGGGACCATCACCGTCGCGCCGTCTTCTTCGCGCGAGAGGGTGACCATCTCGATCTCCATGCCGGCGATGTTTTTGACGGCCACGCCGGTGATCCGGCAGATGCCTTGGTTGGGATAGACCACGCGGTCGCCGACATGAAGGCTGCCGTCGCCGATGGCGGCCTGGTTCGATTTCTCGGCCATGGCGGTTTCGCTACCGCACGCTGGGGCAGTGCGCAAGTTGCGCGTCGCAAGGCGTGCCAGAAATTTCCAATAATTTCGACATTTCTAAATTATCGAATTCGCCACTTGGCGCTGGCTCGCCCGCTCCCTATTCCTCAGCTGTAACGCGCCATGACACGCAAGATATTGGTCGTCGACGACGACGAGGACATCCGGGAATCAATGGTCGATTTTCTGACGCAAGAGGGGTACCTCGCGGTCGGGATGCACGGCGGCCAGCAGGCGCTCTCGCATCTGGCCTGGGCGGCCCTGCCGGACGTCATCCTGCTCGACCTGGTGATGCCTGGAATGACCGGCGTCCAGGTGCGCGCCGAGCTTGGCAAGAACCCGCGTTTGTCCGCGATTCCCGTGGTGATTTGCAGCGGCGACGGAGTGCCGCCCGCGCTGCGCGCGTCGGTTTTTGGCGTGCTGCAGAAGCCGTTCGACCTGGACGGGCTCTTCGCGATGGTGAAAAGCGCCTGCGAGTCGCGGATCTAGCTTTCGCGGTTGCACAGCGAGGCGACAATCTTGTACGCTGCAGTGCGTCATCATCGTGCAGACGAAGGAGATCGCAAATGGCCGAGTCCATCACCGAATCGCCCGCTGTCGAGACAGAAGGCCCCGCCCGCGGAGGTTCGTTTCTCTTCGAGCCCACCGGCGCCCGGCCGTTCATGACGCCGGAGAAGTTCACCGACCTGCAGCGGCAGTTCTACCAGACCGGCCACGACTTCTCGTCGCGCGAGATCTCGACCCGCGCCGCGCTGCTGGAAAAGAAGGACAACCCGCTGCTCCGCGAGCTGCTGGTAAAGGCCGGAGATCTGGGCCTTTTGGGCGTAGACATCTCAGACGATTTCGGCGGGCTCGGCCTGGACAAGACCACCTCGATGCTGGTGGCGGAGTCGCAGGCGCAGGACTACGGCGGCTGGTCGACGACCTTCGGCGCGCACGTCGGCATCGGCACGCTGCCCATCGTCTTCTTCGGCACGCCCGCGCAGAAGGCGAAGTACCTGCCCGACCTCGCCACCGGCAAGAAGGTCGCCGCGTACGCGCTGTCGGAAGCCGGCAGCGGCTCGGACGCCCTGGGTGCGCGCACGGTGGCGAAGCTTTCGCCCGACGGCAAGCACTACGTCGTCAACGGCGGCAAGATGTGGATCACCAACGGCGGCTTCGCCGACGTCTACGTCGTCTTCCTGCAGGTCGAGAACGGCGGCTTCACGGCGGTCATCGTCGAGCGCGGAACGCCGGGTTTCAGCAGCGGCCGCGAGGAGCACAAGCTGGGCATCCGCGGCAGCTCGACCACGCCCCTGATCTTCGAGGACGCGCTCATTCCCGTCGAGAACGTCCTGGGCGAGATCGGCAAGGGCCACAAGATCGCCTTCAACATCTTGAACGTGGGCCGGCTGAAGCTCGCGGCCTTCGCCATCGGCGGCATGAAGGCGGCCTTGCACGGCGGCATCGCCTACGCGGCCCAGCGCAAGCAGTTCGGCAAATTCATCTCGTCGTTCGGGCTCATCCGCGAGAAGCTGGCGAAGTCCGCCGCGCAGATCTACGCCGTCGAATCGATGACCTACCGCGCGTCGGGCGCCATCGACGATCTGATCGGCGAGAAGACCGACGCCCGCAGCGTCATGAACGCGATCGAGGAATACGCCATCGAAGCCTCGATCATGAAGGTGGCCGGCTCGGAGATGCTCTTCCAGACCATCGACGAGATGCTGCAGGTCCACGGCGGCAACGGCTTCGTCGAGGACTACCCCATCGAGCGCGCGTATCGCGACAACCGCGTCAATCGCATCTTCGAAGGCACCAACGAGATCAACCGCTTGCTCATCCCGGGCATGGTCTTCAAGCGCGCGATGAAGGGCGAGATGCCGCTCTTCCAAGCGGTGCAGAAGCTCGACGAGGAGCTTGGCGATCCCCGCCACTTTCCCGCGCCCGTGGGCAGGCTGGCGAAGGAGCGGCGCGGAGCAGAGCTGGCCAAGCGGCAGTTCCTCTTCGCCGCCAAGTGGGCAGCCACGCTGGGGCCGGCGCTCGAGGAGCGGCAGGAAGTGCTGGCGGCGCTCGCCGACTGCGCCATCGAGGTCTACGCGATGGACTCCATCCTCGGCCGGACGCTGGCGACGGAAGAGAACGCCGAGCTTCGCAATGCGCTCTGCCGCTCGTACTGCAACGAATCGCGCGAGCGCGCCTTCAGCCGCGCGCGCGACGCCCTCTGCGCGGTCGTGCCAGCCGGCGAAGTGGGAGAGGCCATTTCCCAACTGGGAAAGTTACACGACTTCATTCCCGTCAACGGCGCCGAGGTTCGCGAGCAGATCGTGCCGGCGCTCCTGGAAACCGGGAAATATCCGTTGGCTTATTGACAACTGACGGGCCTCTGGCATCGGCCCGTCTTATGCACATGTTCCGCGCGGGTCGGGGTGAGGGGGCGGTCGGTGCAAAAGACGGAGTCGAACAGAATGGGTGCGGTCAGGCCGCTGTGGCAGGAAGCAGACAGTCTACGAGCGCGCGTGGCGGAAGCCGACGCGCTCTACGGTTTTTTCTCTTTCGAATCAGCGCTCTCGCAGCGCGCGTCGCACGGGCACCTGCGCACCAGCCCGGCTTCGCGGGCGGCGCTCATCCGGCTCTGCGCCGCGCCTGACACGCGGGCGGCGGTGCTCTCGGCCCGTCCGGCCGAGGTCCTGCAGCGCAGGTTGCGGCTCCATCGCCTGGCTTACGTGGGAGTTCACGGCGCCGACGTGAAGGCCTTCGGATTGCGCGCGGTGACCGAGCCAAACCTTCAGGACGCCGAGGAGAATGTCCAGAAGTTGCGCCGCGCCTGCCACGCCACCGAGTCGCTGCGCGCCAAGGGCCTGACGCTCGACGACCGGATCTGGTCGCTGGCGCTGCAGCTGCGCAACGCAGAACCGCAGGCCCGCATCGCCGCGGCCGAGGCGTTTGGCGTGCTGGTCTCGGCCGCCGGACTCACTTTGCGGCAAGGGCCGGACTGCCTGGAGGCCGTTCCGGAAGGGACGCACCTCTGGCAGGCGACGCTGGGCCTGCTCGCCGGGCTGCGCGGGGCGCTGCCCATCTACGTGGGCGCGGGCGAGGCCGACGAAGAGGCCTTCAAGGTGCTCAACCGCCGCAGCGGAATCACCGTCCACGTCGGCGAGGTGCCGGAGGGCGGGACGAGCGCGCGCTGGCAGGTGAAGGACAGCGGAGAGGTCATCCGGCTGATTCACTGGCTTGCAGATGCGCGAAGGAAGAGCTGATTTCGCTTCGCGCTTGCGTAAGATGCGCGGATGGCTCGACTCGACCCGCACAGTTATGCCGACTCTGAACAGCCGCAGACGCGCAGCCTGGAGCTGCACGCCGTAGTCGACTTCGCCGCTCGCGTGGTTCGCAGCGAGGTCGTGCTGCACTTCCGCGAAGCCGCGCCGTCGGGGCCCATCGATCTCGATACCCGCGACCTGGACATCGATACAGTCGTGGGGCTCGAAGGCGAGCCGCTGGCTTGGGAGCTGGCCTCGCCAGATACGATCCTGGGTTCGCGTTTGCGCATCGCGCTGCCTTCGGGGACGCTCGGCATTCGCATCCGCTGCGCCTCTTCGCCGCAGGCCATGGCGCTGCAGTGGCTCGACGCCGCGCAGACCGCTTCGGGCAAGCCGTTCTTGTTCACGCAGTGCCAGCCCATCCACGCGCGCTCGATCATTCCGCTGCAGGACACGCCGCGGGTTCGCATCACCATCGACAAAGCGCGCTTCGAGGTGCCGCCGGAGTTGCGCGCGCTGATGGCCGGCGCCGCGATCGATCGGTCGACCTTCGCCATGCCGCAGCCCATTCCGCCCTATCTCTTCGCTTTCGCCGTCGGCGATCTGGTGGAGCGGCCCGTCTCTTCGCGCTGTTCGGTCTGGGCAGAGCGGCCCATCGCCGATGCGGCCGCGTTTGAATTGGGAGATGTCGAGAAGACGCTGCAGGCCGCCGAAGGCCTGTTTGGTCCCTATGATTGGGACCGCGCCGACTTGCTGGTGATGCCGCCGAGCTTTCCCTATGGCGGCATGGAGAATCCGCGGCTCACCTTCGTGACGCCGTCCTTGCTCGCTGGCGACAAGTCACTGGTGAATGTCATCGCGCACGAGCTGGCGCACGCCTGGACAGGCAACCTGGTCACCAACGCCAACGCGAACCACTTCTGGCTCAACGAAGGCTTCACGGTCTATGCGGAGCGGCGGATCCTGGAGGCGATGCACGGCCGCGAGACCTCCGAATTGCACGCCGCCATCGGCCGGCACGATCTGGAAGAGGCGCTGAAGCGCTTCGCGAAGCGCCCGGAGCTCACTTCGCTGCGGACGGAGCTGAAGGGGCAGCATCCGGACGAGGCTTATTCGAGCGTGCCGTACGAGAAGGGCTATTTCTTCTTGCGGCGTTTGGAAGAGCTGGCGGGACGCGACGCGTGGGATGGCTTCCTGCGCACCTATCTCAAACGATTCCGTTTCCAGAGTATCGATACCAATGACTTCCTGCGGACGCTGAACGAGCTCTTGCCCGGGCTGGCCGCGAAGGCCGATGCGGCCGCATGGGTGGATGGTCCCGGGCTGCCGCCCGACGCCCCGGTTCCGCAGTCTTCCAAGCTGACCGAGCTCCAAGAGCTCGCCCGCGCCGGGACGCTGCCCGGAATGCTGGCGCCGACCGAGCTGCTCGTCTATCTGCAAGCGCTGCCGCAGCCGGCGGACGTGAAGCTCCTCGCCGCGCTCGACGCGCAGTTCGGGCTCTCCATGCGCAAGAGCCTCGAGCTGCGGAGCACCTTCGTGCTGGCGCAGCTTCGCGCGGGGCTGCCAGACGCCATCGCCGGCATGCGCAGAGTCGTCTCCGAAACCGGCCGGATGAAGTATCTCAAGCCGCTCTATGCCGAGCTCGCGAAGCGCGACGTCGACGCCGCGCGGACCGTCTACGCCGACTACCGCGCGGGTTATCATCCAATCGCCCGCGAAGTCATCGAACCTATGTTATATTAGCTTGCGATAAGCGCTCGGACTGTTCAGGCGGATACCTTGGCGGCTCGCTTATAGAGGTCGATGGAGCACTGACGAAGGTTGCGGAGGGGTCTTGACGAAGGCAGATCCTCAAAGTCCGGGCGAGCTTTTCGACGCTTTGAACTCGATAGCGCCGACAGATTTCGAGCAGTTAGTTGCGGAGATTCTCAGCGACGAGAATCAGGCACTAGTCAGTCGCCCGCCGGGCAGGGATAGTGCTTTTGCTGACTTTGTTGTCCATCGAGAGCCGAAACTGTTCGTTGAAACTAAACGAATGAGACAAGTTCCAAGCTCGATCTTATTCCAAGCGATTGGGCTGCGTGAACAAGTACGACAGAAAATAGGCCAAGATGCCGATCTGTGGCTTATAATCAGCGGTGAATTAACAACTGGCGCTTCTGCGCTGGCAAGGCAACACGGTCTATCCGTAATAGATGGTCGCAATATTGTTAGACGGCTTACATCTAAAACGCGCGGGTCTTTGGTCCGGGCACTTCTCACCCAAGGAACGACTCCAGGCCAAGATCAGACCATAGTTGAGAGCAAGAGTGCATCTCTTCTGGAGGCATTGGATCAGATAAAACCGGGAAAAGGCGATTGGGCTCTCTATCAGAGATTTGTTGGAGATCTCGTTGACTACTTGTTTAGGCCACCCCTTGGTGAGCTTGTGCTGGAATCATCGGATGAAAGTGGCCGAAACAGACGAGACATAGTCGTTGAGAACGGTGTGGAAGGAGGTTTTTGGGCTCTCGTCAGGTTGGACTACCGCGCGCATTACATTGTTATTGATGCCAAGAATCATAAGGAGGGACCCACCAAGCATTCGGT
>DATBAA010000394.1:0-2831 GCA_036271755.1 Myxococcales bacterium
AGGCTCTGCAGGCCGTCCTGCGTGCGCAGGTGCACGGTCGCGCCCGCCGCGCCCGCGAGCTCCCGGGCGAGGTTGGCGATGCGGCCCTGCAGCGAGAAGACGCGCACCACCGCGGCCTTCGCCAGCCGTCCAGCCTCGTGCAGCAAGCCCAGCAATGAGCCAGCGCCGGACGCACGCGGCGCCGGAGGCGGAGCCACGTCCGGGGCTGGCTGGCGCAGATCGGCTGCCCGCGAGTTGCCTCGTGGGGCAGGGCGAAGATCAAGCAACCAAGGGCTCCCTGGGGTCTCATTTTGAGACACCCCAAGATCAATGTGGCAACGCCCGCCGCGAGTGTGGAGCCCCTCCCCGCCAAACTGTTCTGCACGCGGCATGCGGGCTGCAATACGGGTGATCGCAGTCCATTTCCGGACCGTCTTTTGTCTTGGGGGAAACGAGTGATCGCTCTGGCCATTCTTGCCGCGGCTACGGCCGTGGCCGACCCGGGTTTGCTCGAGGTGCAAGAGGCAGCGGCGCGGGTGGCCGCCGGAATCGCGGCCGACGACGCCTCGCGAGAGTCGCGGGCGCGCGCGGCGCATTGGGCTCCACAGCTGCGCGGGCAGGGCGGCGCCAAGACCAGCGACGAGCTCCGCACCGGCCAGCGCTACAACGCGCCGCTCACGGAGGAGGACGTGGGCACCGGCACCAACTGGTCGGTGCTGCTCTCGTGGGACTTCGCGCAGGTCGTCTTCGCCCGCGAGGAGACGCAGATCGCCCTGGCCCACGCGCACCTCGCGGCCATCCGGCGCGAGGCGCGCGACAAGGCCGCGGTGCTCTGGATCGATCGCAAGCGCGAGCTGGCTTCCTGGGCCTTGCAGCCCGCCGGCCCACAGCGCCTCTCTTCCTGCTTGTCCGCGCTGCGGCTCACCGCGCAGCTCGACGCCATCACCGGCGGCCTCTACCGCGAGCTGCTCGCCAGGGAAGAGGCCTCGTGCGCCCGCGAAGGAGAGAAGAAATGACCGCGTGGCGTTGGATGGTGCCGGCGGTGGTGATCGTGGCCTGCGCCAAGGTCTCCACCATCGGCGGCGACTTCGACGGGGGCACCGGCGCGGATCCGACGGTGGCGGAGGTGAGTCCGCAGCCGGGGTTCGTCGGGGGCAACGCGCAGTTCACCGTCATCTTCTCCGCGGCCATGAACGAGGGCCAGCTCCTCGCCTCCTCCGGCCGCAGCGAGACGGTGGTGCTGGCGACGGAAGCGCAGGTGGAGCAGGTGGCGGCGGCCATCGCCCATGACTCGCTCTCTGCCCTCGAGCGGGCGTTGCTGCTCCCGGCCAGCTTGCAGATCGCGGCCGACCGTCTCTCGGTGACGCTCGTGCCCGACCAGCCGCTCGATCCCGGCAACTACTATCTGCTCGTCTCTCCGCGGCTGAAGAACGACGCGGGGCAGAAGCTGCAGGGAAGCGGCGCGCGCTTCGAGTTCACCGTGCAAGCGCCGCCGCCGCATGCGCAGCTCGTGTCGCCCGCGTCCGGGTCGGAGGCGCCCTTGAATCTCCCGCTGGTTCGCGCGACCGCTCCCTCGGGCAAGCTGACGCTGGTCGCGGCGGACGGAGGCGTAGTCGCTTCCGCGAACGCCGCCGGCGCGACCGTGCTCACGCTGGCGGCGCCGCTGGCCGCCGGCGGCCAATACACGCTGGCCCTCGACGGCGCGGTCGACGCGACGCAAGCCTTCACGGTCGGCGCCTGCGCGCGCACTTCCGCGCCCGCGCTGCAAAATGGTGTCGCGAAGGTCACCGCCCGCGACACGTCCGTCACGGCCGCCGTGGTGCTCGATTGGCCCGCGCAGGTGGAGGTGCAGGCTGGCCTCGCCGACGCCGGAGAACCGTGCAGCCAGGGCTCCTGCCTCACCGCTTCGGCGGCCGTCTCCTGCGCGCCGCCGGTCTGTGGGCCGCAGAGCTTCTCCTGCGCGGTCTCCATCGACGTCCAGGGCCTCTCGCCCGCCACCGACTACGCGCTGCGCGTCGTCGCCAACGACGACTTCGGACACTCGTTGCACGGGCCGGTGCAGAGGTTCTCCACGGTGGCGCCGCTGCCGCGGCTGCTGCTGTCGGAGGTCATGGCCACGCCGTCGTCGCCGGAGACGAACGCCGAGTATGTGGAGATCGTCAACCTCGGCCCGGGGACCGCGGTGCTCGACGGCTTGGGTTTGATGGAGCCGGACGGCGTCGTCCGTCCGCTCTCGGCGGCTCCACCGCCAACCCCGGTGCAGCTCAGACCGGGAGATCGGGCGCTCGCCGCCGGGGCTGCCTTCGACGCCACGCGCTATCCCAGCTTGCCGCCGCTGGTGCCGGTGATGCGCGCCTCCACGCAACGGCTCTTGTCCCACGGGCTCGCCGACACCGCGACGCAAGCCTTCCAGCTGGTGATCAATGGCGCGGTCCCGGTGGAGCTGTCGCATTTTCCCGTCGGCACCTTCCATTGCACCGCGGGGCAGAGCTTGCAGCGCGACGAGACCTTGCCGGGAGACGAGGACGGAACCTGGACCTGCAGCCCCGACGGCGGCACTCCCGGCGCCCCGCCTTGATTGGCTAGATCGGAGCGCTTTGCCGTGTTACAGCGGGCCGCCGCTTTCGCAGAGGAGCAGCCATGTCCGGCCACAATCGGTGGAGCAAGATCAAGCGCAAGAAGGAAGCGATGGGCGGCACCAAAGGCGTCCGCTTCACCAAGCTCATCCGCGAGGTGACCATCGCGGCCCGCAACGGCGGCGGCGACCCGGACCACAACGCCCGCCTGCGCTCGGCCATGCTCCTCGCTCGCGAAGCGAACATGCCGGGCGACACCATCACCCGCGCGGTCAA
>DATBAA010000395.1:0-4004 GCA_036271755.1 Myxococcales bacterium
GTCAATCCCTTGCTGGAGGCGGGCTTCCGGGTGGTGACCTTCGACGCGCCCGCCCACGGAGACAGTCCTGGTTCGCAGGCTTCGTTCTTCCACTTCTCGCGCGCCATCGAGGACGCCGCCGCCGCGCTGGGGCCGCTGCACGCCATCGTTTGCCACTCGATGGGCGGCGCCACCGCGCTCTGGGCCAGCCGCCACGGCCCGCTGGCGCAGCGGCTGGTGCTGATCGCGCCGCCGGTCGATCTGCGGGACTTCACCAGGCAGTACTGCGGCGCGCTCGGCATTCCCGAGAACGTCCGCGAGAGACTGCATTGGCGGCTGACGAAGCGCTTCGGCGTGCCGGTCGGCGAGGTGCGCGCGGAGGACCTGGCCTCGCGGATGCGCGGGCCGCTGCTGGTCATCCACGACGAGGCCGATCGCGAGGTGCCGGTGGCCTGCGGCGAGCTGATCGCCAATCAATGGCCGGGCTCCAAGCTCTTGAAGACCAGCGGCCTGGGCCACCGCCGCATCCTCCGCGACCCGCAGGTGCTGCAAGCGATCGCCGACTTCGTGCAACGTTAAGAGCGGCTGAGGTCACTCCGCGGCGGTGTTGAGCTGGGTCTCGGTCTCTTCGCAGACGAAGCGGATGGCTTCCGCGGCGGCCGCGGCGGTCTCAAAGCGGCCTTCGTAGCTGCGAACCAGGACGGTGCCGGCCCACTCTTCGACCTTCTCGGCCGTCTGCGAGAAGCCGAACCCCGCCAGGTCCCGGCCGCAGACCGCGTCGAGCAGCTTGCCGGCCTCCACGGCCGCCTCCGGCACCGAGGGCGCGCGGACCTCGTAATCGCAGCTGACGACCGGCCCGCGAACCCAGACGGGCATCGGGTTGAAGCGGGCCCGGCCCGTGCGCCTGTGGATGCGCGCGCCGTCTTCGCCCAGTTGATAGCGGTCGCCCAGCCTGGCAAAGAGCTCGCCCAGCCAAGGATCCGCCGCCAGCCGCGCATCGGCCGCGGGCTTGGGCGGCGGCGGAGGTCTCCGCGCGAAGAGCCCGCGGAAGAGCTTGCCGAGGTTCAACCCGGCACCGGCTTCGTGCCCCAGATCTCCTCGGCGTACTCCTTGATGCTGCGGTCCGAGGAGAACTTGCCCATCTTGGCGATGTTCAAGATGGCCATGCGCGTCCAGTCGTCCTGATCGAGGAAGGCCTGGCCGACCTTCTCCTGGCACTCCGCGTAGGATTGAAAGTCAGCCAGCAGCATATAGGTATCGACCTCGAGCAGCGACTGCACCAGCCCGCGAAAGACCTCGGGATGCGCCGGCTCGAAGAACCCAGAAGCGATCAAGTCGAGCACGGCTCTCAACTCCGCGTTCTGCTCGTAGAAGTCGCGCGGGCGATATCCCTTGCGCTGCAAAGCCTTCACCTCGTCGGCCTTGAGCCCGAAGAGGAAGAAGTTGTCCGCGCCCACCTCCTCGCGCATCTCGACGTTGGCGCCGTCGAGCGTGCCGATGGTCAACGCGCCGTTCAACGCGAACTTCATGTTGCCGGTGCCGCTGGCCTCCTTGCCCGCGGTGGAGATCTGCTCGGAGAGATCCGACGCGGGGAAGATGCGCTCGGCGAGAGACACCCGGTAGTTGGCCAGGAAGACGACGCGCAGCTTGCCGTTCACTTCGGTGTCGGCGTTCACCACGTCGGCCACCGCGTTGATGAGCTTGATGATCAGCTTCGCCGCCGCGTACGCCGGCGCCGCCTTGCCGCCGAAGATGAAGGTGCGCGGCACCACGGGCGCCTGCGGGTCCTTCTTCACCCGCAGGTAGAGCGCGATGATGTGCAGCACGTTGAGCAGCTGCCGCTTGTACTCGTGCATTCGCTTGATCTGCACGTCGAAGATGGAGCCGCGATCGACGGGGAAGCGGTGCTCCGCCTCGATGTACTTGGAGAGCTGCTCCTTGTTCCACTGCTTGATGCCGTGGACCTCGTCGCGGAACTCGCGGTCGTCCGCCAGCGGCACCAGCTTTTCAAGGTCGGTGAGATTGGTGATCCAATCCTCGCCGATGCGGTTGGTGATGGCCTCCGCCAGCTTGGGATTGGCCGCCAGAAGCCAGCGGCGCGGAGTGACTCCGTTGGTCTTGTTGTTGAAGCGTTGAGGCCACATCTGGTGGAAGTCGTGCAGCAGGTCGGCTTTCAACAAATCGGTATGCAAGGCCGCGACGCCATTGACCGAGTGAGATCCGACCACTGCCAAATATGCCATGCGGATGCGCTTGCTCTCGGGGGTGCCGTTGCCTTCGTCGATGAGCGACATGCGCCCCAGGCGCGCCTCGTCATACGGGAAGCGATTCATCACCTGCCGCAGGAAGCGCTTGTTGATCTCGTAGATGATGGTGAGATGGCGCGGCAGCGAGCGCTGGAAGAGATCGACCGTCCAGGTCTCCAGCGCCTCGGCGAGCAGCGTATGATTGGTATAGCCAAAGGTGGCCTGGGTGATGTCGAACGCCTTGTCCCACGGCATGGCGTGCTCATCGACGAAGATGCGCATCAGCTCGGGAATGGCGACGGCCGGGTGGGTGTCGTTCAATTGAATGGAGACCTTCTCCGCGAAGTTCTCCAACGACGGATAAGCCACCAAATGGCGGCGGACGATGTCGTGCAGCGAGCAGGCGACGAAGAAGTACTGCTGCCGCAGCCGCAGCTCCTTGCCGAAGACCTTCACGTCGCTGGGATACAAAACTTTGGAGATCGTTTCCGAGCGGTTTTTGTCCAACACCGCCAACTCATAGTCGCCTTCGTTGAAGTAACGCAGGTCGAAGTCACTGCTGGCCCGCGCGCGCCAGAGCCGCAAGGTGTTGACGGTGGTGCCGCCATAGCCGGCAATCGGCGTATCATAAGGCATACCAATCACGGTCTCGCCGCCGGTCCAGCGTACGCGCAAATGGCCGTGATCGTCGTTGTGCTCTTCGACGCGCCCGCCAAAGCGCACCGGCACGCCGTATTCGGGACGCGGCATCTCCCACGGGTTGCCCAGGCGCAGCCACTCGTCGGGCTTCTCCACCTGCCAGCCGTCCTTGATCTCCTGCTCGAACATGCCGAACTCGTAGCGGATGCCGTAGCCGTAGCCGGGGATGCTCAGCGTGGCCATCGAGTCCAGGAAGCACGCCGCGAGCCGGCCCAGGCCGCCGTTGCCCAGGCCCGCGTCCACCTCTTGCTCGAGCACGTCGGCGAGGTCGACGTTGATCATCTTCATGGCCTCGCGCGCCGTCTCGTACATGCCGAGGTTGATGAGGTTGTTGGAGAGCGCGCGGCCCATCAAGAACTCGGCGCTCAAGTAATAGATGCGCTTGGCGTCCTTCTTGTAATAGCGCTGCTGGGTGGCCATCCAGCGCTCGGTGATGCGGTCGCGGACGGTCAGCGCCAGCGACATGAAGCGGTCTCGAGCGGTGGCCGAATAAGCGTCTTTGGCCAGTGAGTAGAGCAGGTGGTTCGTGAACGAGTGCAGGAGTGCCGGCGCCTCGTTGGGGGCCTGGGCGCGAATGGGGCGGGTCATGCGTCGAGCATAGCCCAACGCTCGCGGCCCGCGCGTTTTAGAGCGCGACGATGGTCACGCCTGCCTGCTCGAGGGCTTCGCGGACGGCGCGGGCGATGGCTGCCGCGCCTGGGGTGTCGCCATGCAAACAGATGGTCTGCGCGCGGCCGCTCCGGGCGAGGCGAACAGCCTGGGCCGCGGCGTCTTTCGGGTCGTGCAGAACCGCGCCTGGTTGCGTGCGGGGGACGAGCGAGCCGTCGTCCGCATAGAGGCGGTCGGCGAAGGCTTCTCCGGCGGACTTCAGGTTTACGGCTCTGGCCGCTTCGAGCTGCCGGCCGCCGGCGAGGCCGACGAGGACCAGGCTTGGATCGTACGCTTTGACCGCTTCGGCGAAGGCCTTGGCGAGCTTGGGATCCTTGGCGGCCTGGTTGTAGAGCGCGCCGTGCGCTTTGACGTGGACCAGCTTCGCGCCGCGGGCTTTGACCAGCGCGTCGAGGGCGCCCAGTTGGTAGA
>DATBAA010000396.1:0-6101 GCA_036271755.1 Myxococcales bacterium
AAGCGCTTCAGCTTCAGCGGAGACGAAGGCACCGCCTAGTAGTAGCGAACTGCGCGAAAAAGACCACGGCGTATGCTCGCCCCCCCATGGCTCGAGCATACGCCGCGTTTTCCCCCGGAACTGAAACAGCAGAACGGCTAGCTTGCGACTTCGTTGAGATCTGCCTGCAGCTGGGCCATGTCGAAGCCCGGCGCGAAGCCCTTCTTCGTGGCCTCTGGCGGCAGGATGGCGTACGCCTCGTCGACGCACTCGTCCCACCAGGCCCAGGTGGCCTTTTGCGTGCTACCCCAGGTCAACACCGTCACGCCGGCAGCGTCGTAGGCGACCGCGTGGACCGCATGCCCGTCCTGGGTGAGCGGGCCCGGCGTCCACGGCTTGTGCTGCTCGAAATCTTGCTGGGCGTTCTTCTGCACCTGGAAGCCCAGGTAGCAGCCGCCGAAGAGATGGATGGCCTGCTTCACGTGGTCGTGGTCCTTGGGCTTGATGCTGGCGAAGCCCAGGATCTTGTCGCCGTCCACCGCGTTCTGGCGCCAGTAGTTGAGCACGTCCAGCTCGTTGAGGCCGCTGTCCACGCCGCCGGTGAGGTGCATGTAGAGCTTGAGCACCGCCTTCTCGGCCATGATCACCTTCTTGGTGCCCACGAGGCCGCGCCAGGCGGTGATGGCGTGGGCCACGGCCGCGCAGGTGCAGTCGCCGTACTGATCGTTGCCGTCCATGGGGAAGAGCGACGCCGGCTCTTTGGTGCCCAGCTCGGCGAAGACGCGGTCGAGCACGCTGTAGGCCGCGGGCGGCGGCGCCAGCGACGAGGTGACGTATGAGGCGAAGCGCAGCGTGCGATAGTCGGTCTTGGGCGGATGCTTTCCGAATCGATAGTTCGCCATTGCGGCCCCCGTTCGTGTGCACTCTTGAACTGCACCGGACGTGCCACACGCGGGAGGGCCCTGGCGCCGCAAGCAAGCCCTCGGCGGCCAATTGTTACAGTCCCTGTACCGTACCGATACTGTTGCACTGCACGGCACCTGTTGCAGCTCAGGGCGCGATTTTTTGCAGGACCACCGACGTCTGCGCGAGGCCGTCGGGCAGGGTGAGCGCCGCGGTGCTGGAGCCGGCCTCGGCCGCGACCTTCTGCGCGGCCGCGAGCGCCGTGGCCGCAGGGAAGGGCGCGTTGGCGGTGATCAGGACGTAGCGTTCGAAGACCGGCGCCGCGGAGACCTGGAGGGAATTGGGCAGCGGCACCTCGCCCTTGGCTTGCAGCGGCTGCGCCTCGCCGCCCGTCTCGGGAAACTGCACCACGGCAGCGCCGCCGCCGTCCAGCGAGACGACCGCGCCGTACTGCGCCCCGCCCGCGATGTACGCCAGCTGCAGACTGTCACCCGGGCGCACCTGCGAGGCTGCGTTGAGGATGGTGAGCGCCCCGTTGCGCACCCGATAGACGCGCAGCTTCGGCGAGGGCGCCCTGTTCTGCGTCTCGACGCGGCCGGCTGGAATGACGGTGAAGAGCAGCGCGGCGGCGGTGACCGCGCTGGCGGGAAGAATCCAGAGGATGGGCCGCGCAAACCAGCCTCTGCGCGCGGGCTCGATCATCGAAGCTCCAAAGGTCCAGACCTCCGTCGCACCAGGAACCACAGGTTGAAGCAACTGTCACCGGTCATTCGTTCTGACTTTGCGCCGCATCGACGGATGGATGCCGCGGAAGCATACTCAGCGCATGATCGCAGCATGCCTCCTCAGCATTGCAGCCAGTGCAGCGGCCAAAGCTCCGCTCAAAGCGCCCGATCAGTTCCAACAGATCGCGAATCGCGAGGAGCGCTCGCGCGCGCTCTTCAACGAAGCAACGCGGGTTCTATTCCACCCTCGCTGCGTGAATTGCCATCCGAACGGAGATTCGCCGCTGCAGGGAGACGAGCATCGCGTGCACGATCCCGCCGTGGTTCGGGGCGCTTCCGACCGCGGCGTTCCCGGCATGCAGTGCGCGGCCTGCCACCAGGACAAGAACCTCGAGCTGGCGCGCGTGCCGGGGGCGCCCGAGTGGCACCTGGCGCCGCGGCAGATGTTCTGGATGGGCCGCACCGCCGCCTCGCTCTGCGCGCAGCTGAAGGACAAATCGCGCAACGGCGGCAAGACGCTGGAGCAGATCGTCGAGCACAGCGGGCACGATCCGCTGGTGGGCTGGGGGTGGAACCCGGGCTGGCAGCGGACGCCGGCGCCGGGTACGCAGGAGCAGTTCGGGGCGCTGATGGCGGCCTGGGTTCGCGACGGCGCGGCCTGCCCGAAGGAGACTGGAAAAAAATGAAGCTCAACGTGAACGGCGTCGAACGCGTGGTGGAGGTCGACCCGGAGATGCCCATCCTCTGGGCCCTGCGCGACATCTTGGGGCTGACCGGGACGAAGTTCGGCTGCGGCCAGGCCCTCTGCGGCGCCTGCACGGTGCACCTGGACGGCGAGGGCATCCGCTCCTGCGTGACGCCCGTCCGGCGCGCCGAGGGAAAGCAGATCACCACCATAGAAGGCCTCTCGCCCGACGGCTCGCACCCGCTGCAGAAGGCCTGGGTCTCTCAGTGCGTTCCGCAGTGCGGGTTCTGCCAGGCCGGCCAGATCATGACCGCGGCGGCGCTGCTGGCCAAGGTGCCCAAGCCCAGCGCGGAGCAGATCGACGCGTCGATGAGCGGCAACCTCTGCCGCTGCGGAACCTATCTGCGCATCCGCTCGGCCATCGAGGAGGCGGCGGGGCTCAAAGGCACCTCCGTGCTGGGAGGCTCCAAGTGATCCGCAACCTGTCGCGGCGTTCGGTGCTGCGCGGCTTCGGCCTCGCGGGCGCCGGGCTGGCCCTGGGCTGTTTCGGAAAGCACAAGGACGCGCCTGCGTTGCCCGGCAATGGCCTGCATCCGAACGTCTTCGTCCAGGTGGGCACCGACGGATTGGTGACGCTGGTCTGCCACCGCTCGGAGATGGGGCAGGGCGTGCGCAGCTCGCTGCCGGCCTTGCTCGCCGACGAGCTGGGCGCGGATTTGTCGAAAGTGAAAGTCGTCCAGGGAGACGGCGACAAGGTCTACGGAGACCAGAACACCGACGGGTCGAGCAGCGTCCGCAAGCGCTATCAAGATCTGCGGCAGGCGGGCGCCACCGCGCGGGCCATGCTCGTCTCGGTGGCGGCGAAGCGGTGGAAGGTGCCGGAGAGCGCCTGCGCGGCGCGCATGGGCCAGGTGACCTGCGCGGGCAAGTCGTTTGGCTTCGGCGAGTTGGCGGACGAGGCTTCGAAGCTGGCCATTCCAGACTCGAAGAAGGTCGCGCTGCGGGCCGAGAGTGAGTTCCAATATATCGGCAAGGAGTTGCCGCTCCTCGACGGGCCGGACCTGGTGGTTGGAAGAGCCGTGTTTGGCGCGGACATCAAGCTGCCCGGGCTGTTGATCGCCGTGATCGCGCGGCCGCCGGTGGTCGGCGGCAGCGCCATCAGCTTCAATGCGCAGAAGGCGATGGCCGTTCCGGGCGTGCGCAAGATCGTGCAGCTGGAGGCGCCGGCCAAACCATTCAAGTTCAAGCCATTGGGCGGCATCGCGGTGGTGGCCGACAACACCTGGGCGGCCTTGCGCGGCCGGGCGGCGCTGGAGATCGTCTGGAACAGCGGCGACAACGGCTCTTATGATTCGGCTGAATACAAAGCCCAGCTGCTGCAGGCGGTGAAGAAGCCCGGCAAGAGCTGGCGCAACGTCGGCGACTCGGACGCGGCGCTGCTCAATGCCGCGAAGGTCGTCGAGGCCATCTACGGAACGCCTCACTATGCGCACGCCACCATGGAGCCGCCCTGCGCCACCGCGCGCTTCAGCGACGGGCGGTGCGAGGTCTGGGCGGCGACGCAGAATCCGCAGTCGGCCCGCGATGACGTCGCCGAGGCGCTGAAGATTCCGCCGGACAAGGTCGACGTGCACGTCACGCTGCTGGGCGGCGGCTTCGGCCGGAAGTCGAAGGGCGACTTCGTCACCGAGGCGGCATTGGTTTCAAAGGCGGTAGGCGCGCCGGTGCGGCTGCAATGGACCCGCGAAGACGATCTGCAGAATGATTACTATTTGAGCAACAGCGTCCAGAAGCTCGCGGCCGGTTTGGATTCGAGCGGCAAGGTCACCTCCTGGCTGCATCGCACGGCCTTTCCGCCCATCACCTCGCTCTTCGTCGGCGATCTCGCGAAAGCGCCCGACATTGGCGGCCTGCAGCAGGGCGTGCTCGACGTTCCGCTGGATATTCCCAACGTGCGGGCGGAAGGCTGCGAGGCGAAGGCGTATACGCGCATCGGCTGGCTGCGCTCGGTGGCCAACGTCTATCACGCGTTCGCCGTGCAGAGCTTCATCGACGAGATCGCGCACGCCCGTAAAGTCGACCCGCGCGACAACTTATTGGAGATCATCGGGCCGGCGCGGAAAGTGTCGTTGAAGGAGTTGGGCGTGGAGAAGCTGCCCAACTACGGCGCCTCGCTGGATGAGCATCCCATCGACACCGCGCGGCTGCGGCACGTCATCGACCGCGTCTGCGCCCTGTCGCGCTGGAGCGACCGGGTGAAGGACGGCCGCACGCTCGGCCTCGCGGCGCATCGCAGCTTCCTGGCCTATGTGGCGGTGGTGGTCTCGGTGGTGAAGAGCCCCGACGGCCGCATTCGCGTCGACGAGGCCTGGTCGGTGGCGGACGCCGGGCAGGTGGTGAACCTGGAGCGCGTGCGGACGCAGTTCGAGGGCGCGGTCGTCTTCGGCCTCAGCGTCGGCATGTACGGCGCCATCACCATGAAGGCCGGCGCGGTAGAGCAGAGCAACTTCCACGACCATCGCCTGCTGCGCATCGCGGAGGCGCCGCGGAAGATCCACGTGGAGATCGTCGAGAGCCACGGGGCGCCCTGCGGCGTAGGAGAGCCCGGAGTTCCGCCGGTGACGCCCGCGCTGGCCAACGCGCTGTTCGCCTTGACCGGCCAGCGCGTCCGCGACCTGCCCATCGTCAACTCGCTCCCGGTCTGAGCCCGGGGTTGGCCGGGACATTGGTCCTGCTTAAAGACTGCCGCGGTGTGCCGAAGAACACCGACAAGGCAGATGCTCCCCGCACCCACAACACTCGCGACCCTGACTCTCTTCGCTTTCGGCTGCGCGCGCGCGGCCCCGGACGGCGCCGGCATGACCTGCCGGGAGAGCCCCGGCGACTCTTCCGTCCGCATCTGCGAGGTGGCGGCGTCGCGCGGTGAGAAGCTGCCGGCGCAGGCGCCAGAAGACCTGAACCCGCGGCTGCTGCGGCGCTTCCAGCCGCTGCGCGACAACTTCCAGAGCGGCCCCTCCGCGCCCGCGCTGGTGGCCCTGGGCCGCAAGCTCTACCAGGAGCCGCGGCTGTCGAAGAACGGCCTCGTCTCCTGCAACTCGTGCCACCCGCTGGAGCGCTACGGCACCACCAGCGAGGCGCGGCAGGCCGGCGTGAGCGGCAAGCGCGGCGCCCGCAATGCTCCCAGCACCTACAACGCCGCGGCGCAGTTCAGCGAGTTCTGGGACGGTCGCAGCCCCAACGTCGAGACGCAGGCGCTGAGCCCGCTGCTCGACCCGCTGGAGATGGGCATGACCGAGAAGGGCGCGGTCGCCGTGCTCACCTCGGCGCCGGCCTACGCCGAACCCTTCCGAGCCGCGTTTCCCGACGAGCCGCGGCCCATCACCTTTCGCAACATCGGCCGCGCGCTGGGCGCCTTCGAGCGCACGCTCTCCACGCCGGCCCGCTGGGATCGTTACCTGTTGGGAGATCGCGCCGCGCTCAGCGAGAAAGAGAAAGAAGGACTGCGCGTCTTCACCAGCGTCGGCTGCATGGTGTGCCACACCGGCGAATTGGTGGGCGGCTCGATGTACGAGAAGCTCGGCGCCGCGGCCCGCTGGCCCACCGCGAGCGATCGCGGCCGCGCCCAGTTCACGCAGAACCCCGCCGACGACATGGTGTTCAAGGTGCCCAGCCTGCGCAACGTCACGCGCACCGGCCCCTACTTCCACGACGGCTCGGTGAGGACGCTGGAGCAGGCGGTGCGGATGATGGGCACCTATCAGCTGGGCATGGACTTGAGTGACTCAGAGATCTCGGCCCTGGTGGCCTGG
>DATBAA010000397.1:0-2157 GCA_036271755.1 Myxococcales bacterium
GTCGGTCTACGCCGGCTCGACGCTGGCGCTCTGGGCGGTGGCGCTGCTGGCGGTGAGCATCGGCGGGACGGTCGGCGCCAAGCTCCCCAAGAAAGCCTTGCGCAAGACCGCCGGCGCGCTCTTCTGCGTCTTCGCCGTCGCCAGCCTGGTCATCGGCCGCTGAGGCTGCGCGTTCGGGGGGCTACAAGACCGACCGCAGGATGGCGAGGCCGCGGGCCAGGTCGGAGGGCGCCACCAGCAGCGAGATGACCAGATGGGCGCCGCTGGGAAAGTCGAAGAAATAGCCCGGATGGACGAGCACGCCGGCCTCGAGCAGCTCGAGCGCTAGATCTTCCTCCGGGCGCGCCTGGGGAACGCGCAGCACCGCGCTCCAGCCGCCCTCGCTGTGCAAGACGTCCCACGAGGCATCGCGCGGCCGCGCCGCCTGCAGGAGCGCGCGGTTGTTGGCGAGGCGGGTCTTGAGGGCGCGCTGGAAGACCTGGCGCCCCGCGATGAGACCCGGCGCCGCCAACTGCACGGGGGTCGAGACGGACAGATAGGTGTCGGCGATGAGCTCCAGCCGCGCCACCGACTCGCGCCAGCGCGGACCCGAGGCGGCAATCCAGCCGAGCTTCAGCTGCGGCAGCCCGGCGAGCTTGGACAGCCCGGACAAGGCGAAGGCATCGACCGCGTCGAGCGCGGCCAGGCTGTGCACCCGCCGCGGATCCGCCCCGGTGGGAAACTCGGCGAACACCTCGTCGGAGATGAGCGCGATGCCGCGCGGACCGCAGAGCCGCGCCAGCTCGGAGTACTCGCCGCGCTTCAGATACGACCCGGTCGGATTGCCCGGGCTGACGATGAGCACCGCCTTGGTCCGCTTCGACACCTTGAGCAGCGACGGATCGAGGTGCCACTCGCCGTCGTAGCGCAGCGCATAGGGAACGGCCTTCACCGACTCGAGCGCGGTCAGGTAGTCGAAGAGCGGGTAGCAGGGCTGCGGCACCAGCACTTCGTCGCCCGGGTCGCAGAGCAGCTTGAAGAGCCAGGAGTAGGCCTCGCTGGTCGACGCGGCCAGGACGATGCGGTCCGCCTCGACGTTGTGGACCTGGGCCACCGCCTCGCGCGCCTCGAGCAGTCCGCGCGGCTGCGGGTCGTAGGAGGCCGCCGCCGGCAGCTGGGCGCTCCCGATGGGCAGGCCGACGGCCGTCGGGTTCGAGACCGTCAGATCGACGTACGAGCCGAGCCGCGCCTCCAGCGCCTGCGCGAGCCGGTTCTGCTTCTGGCTGAAGTCGAGTCTCACGCTTGCGGCGATGAGATGGAAGCCTGATGGGGCAGCGGCAGGCGCTCTCTGTCTTTTTCGACGAAGCGCAGCGCCGACCAGATCTCGTCCACCGCGATGATCTTGTTGTCCGTCAGCCCCGCGGAGAGCCCGACCGACCGAACGAGCGTCTCGTCCAGGTCGGTGAAGAACCCACTGCTCTTCCGCGGCCACGACACCCAGAGCGAGCCGCGCGGCGCCAGCACGTGCTTGGCCTTGGGAAAGAGCTCTCCGAGCACGGCGCGAGACGACGCGAAGACGATGATCACGTCGAACTGACTGACGATCTTGGTGGTGACCGAGGCCCCTTTGGGCAGGGGGTCGAGCTTGTGGACGAAGCCCCCCGGAGGATCGAGCACCAGCACCCGCCGGTCCTCCTTGATCCCCAGCTTGTGGGTCAGGGTCAAAAGCTCGCCGGACATTCGTAGCCTCTTCTACGGACAGCCGCGTCGATTGCGCAAGATGCCCGGCGGAAGATTGGTAGACTGCGCTCATGAGACGCGGGGTTCTGGCACGGTGGGCGGCGCATCTGCCCGTGACGCAGCGAACGCCTGCCCTGACGCTGGGCGAGGGAGACACGCCCCTGGTCTGCGCGCCGTCGCTGGCCAAGGACATTGGCTGCGCGGCGCTGTGGCTCAAGTTCGAGGGGCAGAACCCGACCGGGTCGTTCAAGGACCGGGGCCTTGTGGTGGCCATCGCCAAGGCCATCGAGGGTGGCGCCCGGGCGGCGGTCTGCGCCTCGACCGGCAACACCTCGGCCAGCGCGGCGGCCTACTGCGCGGCGGCCGGAATCGCCTGCAACGTCGTGGTCCCGGACGGCAAGGTAGCGCTGGGCAAGCTGGCCCAGGCCGTGGCGCACG
>DATBAA010000398.1:0-7057 GCA_036271755.1 Myxococcales bacterium
GATTGATCGACATCTACCGTTGGGAGCCGTCGCTCAGCTTCGGCGCCTCCATCGGGCGCGACTTCTCCAGCGAGCGCTGGACCAAGGCCGACCTCAACCTGGCCGTCGACTTTCTCGTCTGGACCAAGACCTCGATCATCATCAACCTCGACTTCGTGGGCGACGAGGTTCCGGGGGCGGCGCGCCAATATTCGGTCGTCGAGACCGTCGCGGCAGATTGGACCACCCCCATCAAGCTCGACCTGGCGTTCGCCGGCAAGTTCAGCGAATGCACCGGCGGCTGCGGCACCGATTCGTCCACCGTCAAGTTCGGGCCGAGCATTTCCTATCCGGTGCAGAAGGACACCGTGCTCGCCTTTTCACTCTCGTGGGAGGCCAAGGCGGGCTCCATCGGAAGCGCGTTTGCCGGCCTGGCGCTCTCCTACAGCTTCGGGCCGAAGAAATGAGCCGGTTACTTTCCCAGCATCTTGGCGATGAAGAAGATCAGGACGGCGCCGCCGAAGCCGCCTCCGAGCAGCAGATAGAGGAACGAGTATCCAGCGGCGAGAGCGGGCGGACTGGCGAGGGCGAGCAGCATGGGTGTGTCTCCTGGAAAGTTGTCATATTCAAGCTAGGTGCTCCCCCGCCCTTCGGCCAGTCAGCCCGCTGCGATCGCGCCGGCCTGGCACACCGCCAGCCTGGTCATTGTCTTTGCCGCCTCGGGGTTCTTCGCCCAGACCGGCGCGCCGGCAACCCAGGCGGGGACCGCGCTGGCGCAAGCGGCCATCGCGGCGATGCTGGCGCTCTACGTCGCCGCGGGGATGCGCCTGCGCGGACATCGCCTGCACGAGCTCTTCGGGCGCGCTCGCCGCTGGGATCCGCTCATCGGTCTCTGTATCGCGGCGCTGCTGCTCGGGCTCTGGCTGCTCTTGCCGCAGACCTCCGCGGTGCCGCCCAGCACCTTGGCGGAGCGCGCGCTCTGGCTGCCCGTCGCGGCGGTGGTGGCCAGCAGCGAGGAGCTCGTCTTTCGCGGCTACTTCCAGCGGCAGTTCGATGCCTGGGGCGCCGGCTTCTGGCTGGCCGCGCTGGCCCAGGCGGCGATCTTCGCGGCCGCGCATGCTCACCAGGCGGCGCTTTATGCTGGAGTCTGCGGCCTGGCGTTCGCTTGCCTTACAAGGGCTCGCGGCGGATTGCTGGCCGCCGTCGCAGGCCACTTCGCCCTCGACGCCTGCGCGACCTTCTGGCCCTGATCCGCGCTCTCTGCTTAAGTAGCGGCGATGATCGACTCGCGGCAAATCCTCTCGGCGCTCCCAGGGTCGCGCACGTACGCCATCCTCGACGGCGCCCGCGACCGCAACCTGCGCGGCTGGATCTTCGACACGCGCGCGCCCCGCTGGTGCCTCTACCGGGGCAAGCTGCCTCCGGTGCTGCAGGACGCCGCGCCCTGGCTGCTGCAGCTCACAGCCGGCCAGCCCTACACGGACGACTTCTTCCGCCGCTATTGGGGCGGCTCGTGCGGCGTGCTGCTCTCCAGCGCCGCGCAGCCGGCCGACTTGCGCCGCCACCTGCGCCGCTTTCTCCTCGCGCGCGACGAGGCCGGCCGCAAGCTCGTCTTCCGCTACTACGACCCGCGCGTGCTGCGCGTCTATCTGCCCACCTGCACCAGCGAAGAGACCGCGGCGTTCTTCGGCCCCATCGAAGCCTACGTGGCCGAGGCGCGCGACCGCGGCAGCTTCCACCTCTTCCGTCCGGGCACGGCCGAGCTGCGCACCATTCGAGCTTGAGGCCGGAGCCGTCCGGTCAGTGCGTTCCGGCGTCCGGCGACAGCTTTTCCAGGATCTGGTCCAGCGTCTTGGCGTTCACCGACTCGAACGGCTTCGCGTCCGCCTTGCAGTCTTCGACGGCGATGGTCGTGCTCTCCTCGGCCAGGTTGGGCACCGAGAGCACCCAGCACTCGTCCAGCGTCGAGCAGTAGCAGGCCTCGAACGCCAGGCGCTGGCGCTGCTTGAGAAACTCCACCGCGTCCGGACCGCTGATCTTGAGCGGCGCGATCTGGAAGCCGGGGCTCATCACCTGCCCCTCGAGCTTGTTGATGTTGGGCAGCCGCATGCTCTTCTTTTTCAGCAGCGCGAGGATCGCCGCGACCCAGTCGCCGGCGGGCGCTCCGTCCACCGAGACGCGGACGCGCTTGACGTTGGCGGGCCCCATGCCCCGGTTCTGCACCTGGAGGGTGACGACATCGTCCGACCAGTCGTCGTCCAGGTTGAGCCGCGGCCACACCTGCGCGCGAACTTGCTGGCGCTGCAGATAGACGTTGTACGTCGAGGTGGCGAGCGCCAACGCGCCGACGAGCCCGCTGGCCGATGCCGCCAGCAGATCCCGATTCCAGGCAAACCAACCGCGTGCCTCGCTCACGCCGCGGACTCTCGCATCCTCGCCGAGCGAAAGGCAAAGCGTAGCCGCCAAGCCGCCTGCGGCGGCCGCGGCTAGGAAGGAATCGAGGGCCTTTGGTTGCGCGAGGAGATGAAGTGCTCGAAGGAGCGCGCGCCGCTCTCGTCTCCGCCCGCGACCACGCCCATCAGGAGCATGGTGGCCCGGTGCGTGCGCTCGCGAATGCTGGCCGGGCCGATGCCGAGGATGGCCGCCGCGTCCGTCAGCGAGACCTCCTCGATCTGCCGGAGCACGAACGCCGCGCGGTCCAGGCTGTCGAGCCGCAGCAGCATCTCGCGAATGCGCGAGGCCGCGGTGCGATCCGGAAGCGGCGGCACGGGCGCGTCGCGCAGCCGCCGCCAGCACTCGCCCAGCACCACCCGGTAGAGCGAGGTCATGAACGGCACGCCGCGGGGAAACGCCTCGCGCGAGTTGCGCACCGCGAGGAAGGTGGCGCGTGCGACCTGGCCTGCCTGCGCCGTGCTGGGAAGCATGTTCCAGGCAACCCTGCAGACCGTGTCCCAGTGCCGCGTGGTCAGCGAGACGTAGGCGTCCGCGTCGCCGCGCTGCGAGAGCTCGAGGAGCGTTTCATCGGGGGCCCAGTTGAGTGGCCGGCCGCACAGCCTGTTGGTCCGTTGCATGGTCCGGCGCTCTTTCACGTCCCGTGCCGACGCGCCTGCCCCTGTGGCGCACATGACTCTCACTGTCGGATTCTTCGACACGTCGTCCAAGAATCCGACACTCGGACCGCGCGGGTTATACTGACAAACCATGACACACGCGGTTGGTCCGATCCTTGCGGTGGATCCGCAGATGCATTCGCTGGAGCAAGCACAGGGCTGGTATCGCGCCCGGGCCCGCACCGCCTACATGAGCGCTGCGCGCGGCAAGATCTTCTGGGTGCTGGCGCTGTACGTCTTCAACGTCGCCATCCTGGCCATGACCGGCTACCCGACGGTGCGCGTGGTCCTCTTGGCCGGCACCTTCAGCGCCTCGTACGGCATGTTCGTCTTCTGGCTCAAGCGCACGCTGGCGCACGGCGGTCCGCTGGAGGTGAACCCGCGCGGCGAGGTGGCCGGCATGGTGCCGCGCTTCGTCCTCTTGCTCGTCAGCCTGGTGCTGACCGGCGGCATCCGCAGCCCGCTCCTGCCGGCCATGCTGCTGCCGCTCTCGGACGTCGTCATCAAGAACGGCTGGTCGTCCATGGTGCGCGGCCTGTTGGCCGCCGTCGGCGTGAGCTTGTTTGCCATGGCGCTCTTGCCCACGGCCTGGTTCGGGCCCGACGTGCCGCAGCCCGCGTATTGGATGGTGCTGCTCTCGGTGCTGGTCACCGCCGGCGCCTGGCATACGCGCTACGCGGTGCTCCTGACCCGCATCGTCTCCGACAGCGCCTGCGACCTGGGCAGCGCCCGCGAAGAGATGGTCTATCGCGCGCTCACCCGCGCCCGCGAGTTGGAGCAGGTTGGCCTCAAGCTCTCCCACGAATTGAAGAACCCGCTGGCCGCCATCAAGGGCCTCGTGCAGCTGTCGGCGCGCGCCGCGTGCGACCCCGACTCCGCCGAGCAGCTGCGCGTGGTGGCGGCCGAAGTGGACCGCATGGAGGGCATCCTCAAGGAGTACCTCTCCTTCTCGCGGCCGGTCGAAACGCTGCAGCCCAAGCGCGTGGCGCTGGGCGCGCTGGCCGACGAAGTGCTGTCGCTGATGGACGCCCGCGCCGCCACCGCCGGAGTCGAGCTGCGCCGCCGCGGAGACGCGCTCATCGACGCCGATCCGCGCCGCCTCAAGGACGCGCTCTTCAACCTCATCGGCAACGCGGTCGAGGCCACCCCCGAAGGCGGCAAGATCGAGATCGAGATCGACGAGCTGGACAAGGACGCGCGCATCGCCGTCCGCGACTCGGGCTGCGGCATGAGCGCGGACACGCTCAGCCGGCTGGGCACGCCCTTCTTCACCACCCGCGACGAGGGCACCGGCCTGGGCGTCGTCGTGGCCCGCGCCACCTTCACCCAGCACGGCGGCTCGCTCGTCTACACCAGCGAAGCCGGCCGCGGCACGACGGCCGTGGGAACCTTGCCGCTCAAGAGGAGCATCAATGCCGCGGGTGCTCCTGGTTGACGACGAGCCGGCGCTCCTCTTCACGCTGAGCCAGCTGCTCAAGTCGCGGGGCCATACGGCGGTGCTGGCGCGCTCCGGCAAGGAGGCGCTGACGCTCCTCGAGGGCGTGGACGCCGTGGTCACCGACTTCTCCATGCCCGAGATGGACGGCGTGCAGTTGGTGCAAGCCATCCGCGAGCGCGACGAGTCGCTGCCGGTGGTGGTGCTGACCGCGCACGGGTCCGAGCGCATCGCCGTGCGGGCGATGAAGAGCGGCGCTTACGAATACGTCACCAAGCCGTTCGACATCGACGAGCTGGGGCTGGTCATCGACCGCGCGCTCGAGGCCCGCGCCCTGCGGGTGCAGAACAAGCGGCTGACGGCCGAGAAGGTGCTGGGCCGCGCCATCGTCGGCGAGGCGCCCGCCATGCGGCGGCTGCTGGACGCCGTGAGCCGCGTGGCGCCCAAGGACATCACCGTGCTGGTGCGCGGCGAGACGGGCACCGGCAAGGAGCTCATCGCCTCGCTGGTCCACGCCCAGAGCGGCCGGGCCGCGGCGCCGCTGGTGCGCTTCAACTGCGCGGCCATCCCCGGCGAGCTGGCCGAGGCAGAGCTCTTCGGACACACGCGCGGCGCCTTCACCGGCGCGGCCCAGGCGCGGCGCGGCTTCTTCGCCGAGGCCCACGGCGGCACGCTGGTGCTCGACGAGGTGGGAGAGCTCAGCCCGTCCGTGCAGGCCAAGCTCCTGCGCGCGCTGCAAGAGGGCGAGATCCAGCCCGTAGGCGCGGGCAAGGTGGAGAAGGTCGACGTGCGCGTCGTGGCCTGCACCAACCGCGACCTGCTGGCAGAGGTGCGCGCCCGCAGGTTCCGTGAAGACCTCTACTATCGACTGGCGGTGGTCGAGCTCACCGTGCCACCGCTGCACGAGCACCGCGAGGACATTCCGCAGCTCATCACCGAGTTCGCGCGCCGCTACGGCGACCGCTTCGGAATGCAGAACGTGCGGCTGGCGCCGGCGCTCATCGAAGCGATGCAGCGTGCAGACTGGCCGGGCAACGTCCGCCAATTGGAGAACGCCGTCGCGCGGATGGTGGCCCTGGGCACCGCCGGCGAGATCGGCGTCGAGGCCTTCACCCAGGCGCCCGCGCCGGCCGAAGACACCCCGCCGGACGGGATGCTGACGCTGCGCGAGCAGGTCGAAGCGTTGGAGCGCAGCATCATCGCGCGCACCCTGGCAGCGGTCTCGGGCAATCAATCGGAAGCCGCGCGCCGCCTGGGCCTCAGCCGCGGCTCGCTGATCGACCGCCTGAAGAAGTACGGCCTCGACAACAGCTAGCGCGTAGACCTTCGTAGGCAGCGCACTTCCGTCTGATGAAAACTCGACGGCCCCGACACGCTTTGAAATCAACAATCAGCAAGAGCCCGGTTGGCGGGCTGCTCTGCCGTGCGCATTTCTTTTCCCACGGGAGGGCAGCATGTCATCGAACGAACAACCAACCCCTGAAGCAGCGATCGCCCCGAAGTTGATCGTCGCCGTCGGCGCCTCTGCCGGCGGCCTCGATCCGCTCGAGCGTTTCTTCGCCGTCCTGCCGCGCGACACCGGCATGGCCTTCGTCGTCCTGCAGCATCTCTCGCCCGACTTCGAGAGCCGCATGGACGAGCTCCTGGGCCGCCAGACCAAGCTGCAGATCCACAAGGTCACCGACGGCATTTTGGTCGAGCCCGACCACGTCTATCTGATCCCGCCGCGCAAGGAGATGATCATCGCCGGCGGCAAGCTGCTGCTCACCGACAAGGACGACAGCCGCGGCTTCAGCCTGCCCATCGACCACTTCTTCCGTTCGCTGGCGCAGGACGCGGGACGGCGCGCGGTGGCTATCGTCCTCTCCGGCGCCGGCAGCGACGGCTCGCGCGGCATCCGCGAGGTCCACGAGAACGGCGGGCTCGTCATCTGTCAGGTCCCCGAAGGCGCGCGCTTCCAAAGCATGCCGCTCTCCGCCAAGCAGACCGGCATCGTCGACCTCTTCCTGCCGCCGGAAGAGATGCCGTCCGCCATCGTCCGCTACGCGAGCGATCCCGAACGCACCTGGGAGACGCCCGAAGGCGAGCTGGTCCCGTCGGGCTCGGCCATGGACGACATCCTCCGGCTGCTCCGGGCGGAGTATGGAATCGACTTCGCCCACTACAAGCCCAGCACGGTGGTGCGCCGCATCGAGCGCCGCATCAACCTCTCCAACCAGCTCGACATCGCCGAATACGCGCGGATGCTCGCCACCACGCCCGACGAGCTGAGCTCGCTCTATCGCGACCTGCTCATCGGCGTGACGCGCTTCTTCCGCGACACCGAGGCCTTCGAGCAGCTGCAGACGCAGGTGATCCCCGCCATTCTCGCGGCGAGGACGGCCAACGAGGAGATCCGCGTCTGGATCGCGGCCTGCGCCACCGGCGAAGAGGCGTACACGATCGCCATGCTCTTCCACGAGGCGCTCGAGGCCGCGCACCGGCCGCTGAACCTCAAGATCTTCGCCACCGACGTGCACCGCCACTCGCTGGA
>DATBAA010000399.1:0-2382 GCA_036271755.1 Myxococcales bacterium
GCCGGACGTGGAAGCGGTGTTGCACGCGCATCCGCCCTTCGCGACCGCGTTCGGCGCGGCGCGGGTTCCGCTCGAGCCCGTCTGCCTGCCCGAGGCGGTGGTCTCGCTGGGCCACGTTCCGCTGGCGCCGTTTGCGCTGCCGAAGACGCCGCTGGCCGTCGAGGCGGTCTCGCGCTGCGCGGCGGAGGCCGACGCGATGCTCCTGCCCGGCAACGGCGTGCTCACGCTCGCGCCCGATCTGGCGCTGGCCTACCTGCGCATGGAGCTGGTGGAGCACCTGGCGAAGATCCTCCACGCCGCGCGGGCGCTGGGCGGCGCCGTGCCGCTGCCGCCCGAGGAGCACGCGAAGCTGCTGGAGCAGAACCGCAAGGCCTTCCCGCGCGGGAAGCGGGCTTGAGCGACGAGGCGTTTGCCCTCATCGCCAACTTCGAAGCAAAACGGGCGCGCGCGCTGGGACATGACGGAAGGCGCGGCGCGGGGATCTTCTACACACCGCCGGAGGTCGCGGCTTTCGTCGTCGAGCTCTTGAAGGAGCACGGCGGCTCGGGGGTCGTGCTCGACCCTTGCGCGGGCGCCGGAGCGTTTCTCGTCGCGGCGGCGCGAGCAGGCTTTACCGAGCTGCGCGGCATCGATCTGGATCGGCAGGCGCTGCGGGTGGCGCGCAAGGCCCTGAAGGCCTCGGGCGCGACCGCGCGGCTGACCTGCGGCGACGCGCTCTCGGTCAAGCCGCGCGGCGCCGTCGATTGCATCGTCAGCAACCCACCCTACGGCCACGTGCCGGCCGGCACGAGCCTGCTGCGCGACTTTCCCGCGCTGCGCGGGGGCGAGATCGATCGCTACGCGGTCTTCATGCTGCGCGCGCTGCAGCTGGTGCGGCCGGGCGGGGTGGCGGCGCTGCTGGTGCCCGACACCTGGATGTTCCTCGCCCGGGCCGGGAAGCTGCGCGAAGAGGTCTTGAAGCTGTCGGAAGTGGCGGCGGCCGTCGATCTGGGCAAGCCGTTTGCCGCGGCCAAGGACACGCGGGTGCAGGCGCTGGTGCTGGTGCGCAAGCCTGCGGCCTCGCGCGCGACCGCGGTGGCGCGCGGCAGGACGCAGCTCTCGCCTGCGCCGCGGGAAGAGCTGGTCGCGAGCGCCCGGCGCGGCTGGTTTCTCTACCGGTCGGAGGCGGAGCGCGCGCTCTGCGCGGCCATGGAAGCTGCCTCGGTGCCGCTCGGGCAGGCCTGCGAAGTGGGCTATGGCATGCGCACCGGCAACAACCAGCGCTACGTCGCGCGGCGGATGCCGGAGACGTTCGAGGTGGGCCTCGCCGGCGGCGAGGACGTGACGCCCTTCGCGCTGCGCTGGAAGCCGAAGACGCTCTTGCATGCGGCCGAGCTGGGCGCGCTGGTCGAGCGGCAGCGCGGGCGCCCGCGCATCGCCATCCAGCGCATCCGCACCAACGCGCAGATCCCCTGGGCGCGCTGGCTGGAGGCCGCCCCGGTCGCGCCCGAGCTTGTGTGCCTCGACTCGCTCTCCACGCTCGCCTGCGACTCGCCCGATCTGCTCTGGGCGCTCCTGGCGCTGGTGCAGTCGGTGGCGCTGCAGCGCTTTCACCGGCTGCGGACGACGGACGTCAACGTGAAGCCCGGCGCGCTGCGCGAGCTGCCCGTGCCGCGCGCGCTGCTGGAGGATCCGCGCCCGCTCGCCGCGCTGGCCCGCGCCCGCGTCGCGGATGCGAGTCTGGATCGGGCGATCGACGCGCAGGTGTACCGGCTGTTCGGGCTCTCTGCGCAGCTCGTCGAAGCCTGCGAGCACGGCTTCTGGGGAGAACGGTTTTCCCAGGAAAATCAACGCTTGACGCAATTCATGTCAGACCCCCCGGCTAGTGTGGCGCGCAAGGAGGAGACAGCATGATTTACGCCATCCTTGGTGCCGGGTTCGCCGCCGCAGCCGTGTTCGCCTTCATCGTCCGCGCGCGCGAACATCGCCAGGACCTGGCGGGGCTGCGCGAGCAGCAGAGCCTCGAGATGGCTGCGCAGATGGACCGCGTGCACGAGCGGCACGACCGGGAGCTTTTGCTCCAGCGAGAGTCGTTCGCCCGGCAAGCCGAAGAGCTGTCGCGGCTGCACCAGCAGCTCAGGGCCGTGGAGTCCGAGCGCTCGGGCATCGAGGCTCAACTCCGGGCCGCGGGCGACCGCCAGCAGCTGGTGGAGCACGCGCAGAAGAAGCTGGAAGAGACCATCGCGGTGGCCTCGAAGCAGGCGCTGGACTCCAACAGCGCCCACGTCCTGCAGCTCACCGAGCAGGTGCTGGCGCGCGCCCACGAGGCTTCGCGGGCAGACCTGGACAAGCGCTCGCAGGCGGTCGAGCAGCTGGTGAAGCCGGTGCAGGAGTCGCTGCTGA
>DATBAA010000400.1:0-8523 GCA_036271755.1 Myxococcales bacterium
CTCGCCCCATCGGTCGGAGTCCAGCGCACACGGTAGCGCACGCACGTACCCATGATGCTCTCCTCGTCGATGATGGCGGTGGCGACCTCTCCGTCCTGCCGGGTCGCCTCGAAGATGAAGCGCAACGAGCCGCGCAGGACCGCGATCGCCTCTGGCGGAGTGTTCTCGCCGGCGAAGCGCGCCTCGACCACTCCTACCGTGTCTCCGAGAGGCAAATAGCGGAAGACGATGCCGCGGGTGGCGACTCCATAGAAGCGTCCCAGGTTGGCGAAGGCGGCCGCGGGCGTGTCTCCGAAGAGCACGAACGCCGCGCGCAGCATGGGTTTGACCAGCCCTCCGCCCATGCGCCGGGCGATCTCCAATCCCAGGTCTTCCAGCATGGCGTCGCCGCCGATCTGGCCGATGGCCTGCTCTATTTCGTCGACCGGCGCGGAGCCGATCCATTGAAAGTGGCCGGGCTGCGCGTCGATCAAGCGGCGCGTTTCGTTGGACACCAGGTCGCGCACCTTGGTGGTGAGCTTGTTGGTTTCAGTCCAACCGGTGATCAAGCGAAAGAAGAACCCGAGCGCCTGCCGCGGCGAATGCGATGACGCGGGCGCGAGTGGGAGCTCGGAGTCGTTCTTGCGGAGAGGCATCGTCATACGCGTTCCTCTTGCAAGTCATGCCAACGCACTGCTTCATTTTGCTTCTCCGAGGGAAACGGGCTTAACGGATCAAGCGATCGTCACGATTCTGACGTCAATGCGCTGACGATCCGGCCCGATCGAGAGCCCTCTCCACTCTGACCGGATCTTGGCAACGAAGCTGCAATGAGCTTCGTCGTCCACACTTCAAAACCCTGACGGAGAAACCATGACCTCGAAGAAATTCTTCCTGCTGATTCCCGCGCTGATCCTGGCGCTGACCTACAGCCGCCCGGCGCGTGCCACCACCGCCAGCGGAACGCTGGTCGTCAGCGCGACGGTCATCAACATCTGCGTCATCAGCAGCGCGGTGGTCGCCTTCGGCAACTACAACGGCGCCAACACCGGCACCGCCTCGTTCACCGTCGTCTGCAACCCCGGCTCCTCGCCCACCTCGGTGACGCTGGGCAACTCGGGCACGCCCTTCGCCATGGCGTTCCTCACCAACTCGCTGCCCTACACCATCACGCAGGGCGCCAGCACCATCAGCCCCGGCGGCGCGCTCACCCCGAACACCGGCACGCTGGTGTACCCGATCAGCCTCGCGGTCCAGTCGGGTCTGAGCCTGCCCATCGGCGTCTACGCGCAGACTGTTCCGGTCACGGTCACCTTCTAATCATGAACCGGTTCGCCTCCACCTCCGCGGCGCTGGCGCTGGGTGCCGTCGCCGCGGGACCGTCTCAGGCCGCGCTGCAGCTGAGCCCGGTGCAGCTCCACGTCCCGCCGCAAGCGGCCAGCACCGTGCTGTCGGTGAAGAACGCCGGGCAGGCAGAGGTGCGGCTCAAGATCTCGGTCTCGGCCTGGCGGCAGGGAGACGCGGGCGAAGAGCTGACCAAGACCGAAGACGTCATCCTCTACCCTCCGCTCTTCACGCTGGCGCCGGGAGTCGAGCGGTCGGTGCGGGTGGCCACGCGCATCCGGCCGGGCGCGTCCGAGCAGACCTACCGGCTCCTCATCGAAGAGCTGCCCAACGGCCTCGTCACCGCCGGGACGGCGTTCATCCTCAACTACTCGCTGCCGGTCTTCATCGACCCGGCGGGCAACATCGACGAGCCCAAGCTTCGCTTCGAGAACGCGCACGCCCAGGGAAGCGCGCTGGTCTTCGACGCGGTCAACGCGGGCAACGCGCACGTGAAGATCGATTCGGGCAGCGTGAAGCTCACGGGCGACGCCGGCGAGATCGCCAAGAAGGACCTCGACACCGGCTACGTGCTCGCGGGCATGCGCCGCCGCATCTCGGTGCCGCTGCCGGAGGGCGCCTGCGCCAAGGTGCGCGAGGTGCGGGTCGACGCCATGGCCGAGCAGCGCAAGTTCGTGCTCGCGTTCAAACCCGAGGGTGGCTGTGGCCCGAGCGCGCGGTGACCAGAAATTCAGAATCCTCGTCCTGGCGTTTGCCGTGGCCGCCGCGCTCGAGCACTTCTTCCCCTCGGATGGCCAGGCATCGCAACCCGCTCCCTCGCACGCAGTTCGACAGGAGCCGGGAAAAGTCGAGCAAGCGCAGCCCAAGAAGCCTCAGGAGCACGCCCAGGTCTCTGCTCACCAGGCGGATGCCGAACGCCTGGGACGAGAGGCGCTCGAGGCTCTAGAAGAAGACGAGGTGGTCGCCATCGCCGAAGAGGCCGTTCGCGCGCCCGTTCGCCGCGAGCCGGCCGCGAAGAGCTCGGTGGCGGCCATTCTGCAGCTGATGGGCCAGTCACGGCCGTCGCTCGCCTCGGCGGCGGTCTCGGTGGAGCCGATGCAAGCCGCGGAAGGACGCGCGCTCTACCAGCTGTCGGTCAATTCGGTGGACGCCGGCGTGGTCGAGGTCTTCCGCCGCGACGGAGACTTGCTGGTGCCGCTGGCCAGCCTCGCGCGCGCGGGCGTGCGCGACACCGGCTTTCGCAAGCTGGACTGCGGCGGCGGCCAGTGCGTCTCGCTCAAGGCCATGCAGGGGCAGCTGCAGTACACCGCCGACGAGAACGACCTGACCCTGCGCCTGCGCGCCGACCCCGCGCTCTTCGGCGCCAGCACCATCGACTTCGGCAAGGCGGCGCCCGTCGGCGAGCGGCTCGAGATCCACCCCAGCGCCTTCTTCAACTACGGCGCGCAGGTCGATCAAGATCGCAACGCCACGGGCTTCGGCGAGCTGGGCGGCAGCATGCTGGGCGCCACCGCCGTCACCAGCTTCTCGGCCACCTCCGGCGGCCTCACCCGCGGCGCCTCTTCCATCTCGTACGATCAGCCGTCGGCGCTGCGCCGCTTCATCGGCGGCGATCAGGTCGCGGGCGGCCAGGGCTTTCTCGACGGCGGCCTGGGCGGCACGCTCTCCATGGCCGGCGTCAGCGTGGGCCGCGAATTCTCGCTGGACCCGAACTTCGACCGCGCCGCGCGCCCGCAGCTCTCGGCGCAGGTGGAGACGCCGTCGCGCATGGATGTCTACGTGAACGGCCAGCTGGTGCGCAGCCAGGAGGTGGGGCCCGGCACGGTCTCCATCCAGAACCTGCCCACCACCGAGGGCGGCGGCACCGCCACCTACGTTCTGCACGACGCCTTCGGCCGCACGCAGACCATCGCCTCGCCGTTCTACTTCGCCTCGACCGTGCTCTCGAAAGGTCTCACCGACTACAGCTACGCGGCCGGCTTCCGCCGCAGCGGCGCCTTGGGCGATGAGTACGGCTCGCCCGCGTTTCTGGGCCGCCACCGCGTGGGCATCACCGACTCCATCACCGTCGGCGGCCGCGCCGACGCCTCGCACGGCATGGTCAGCGGCGGCCCCGGCGCAACGCTGGCCTTGCCCTTCGGCACCGCAGAGCTCGACGCCGCCGTCTCGCGCGACCAGGGGCTGCCTGGCTTTGCCGCTTCGGCCGCCTGGAACTACGTCGGCCGCCTGGCGCACGTCTCCGCCCGCGTCATGACCATGAGCCGCAGCTACGCCAACGCCAGCCTCTCGTCGCGCGACGACCGCGCCATGCTGCGCGTCACGGGCTCGGCCGGAGTCTCGCTCACGCAGCGGCTCGGCCTGGGCGTGGCGTACGACGGCTCCATCTCCCGCGATGCCCTGCCCGCGCACACGCCCTCGGCCAACGCCTCTTATGCCTTCAGCGATCGCGCCTCGGCTTACGTGCAGGCGGGCTGGGCGGCGCAGCAGGGGTTGCGTCCCCAGCCGCAGATCCTCGCCACGGTGGTCATCACGCTCGGCTCGCGCGTCACCAGCGACACCACCGGCCAGTCCCAGCCCGGCGTCAGCTCGGTGGCCACGCACCTGCAGCGCAGTATCGAAGCCGGCACCGGCTATGGCTATCGGGTCGGCGCCGACTCTGCCGCCGGCCCCGACGTGCAGCTCGAGGCGCAGAACGGCTTCGGCCACGCGCAGGTCAACTACCAGCGCAGCTTCGGCGGAACGCTGGCGTCCGCGCAGGTGGCCGGCGCGGTGGTGGCCATCAACGGCGAGATGTTCGCCACCCGTCCGGTCCGCCAGGGCTACGCGCTCATCGAGGTGCCCGGCGCCGCCGGCGTGCGCGGCTTCTTGGACAACCAGGAGATCGGCCGCACCAACGATCGCGGCGAGCTCTTCGTGCCGGACGTGCTGCCTTACTACGATCACAAGTTCAGCATCGAGCTCACCGACCTGCCGCTCACCACCAGCACCAGCTCGACGCAGCGGCACGTCACGCCCGGCCAGCGCTCCGGCACCATCGCCCGCTTCGACCTGCGCAAGATGCGCAGCGTCGCCGGCACGCTCTACATCGAAGAGGGCCCGACCGCGCACCGCGTACATTACGGCGACTTCATCGTGGTGCTGGAGACGCGCGAGCTGATGTCGCCCGTGGACGACGCCGGCCGCTTCTACCTGGAAGACCTGCCGGCCGGCCGCTACCCGGCGCGCATCGTCGAGGGCACCGTCACCTGCACCTTCCGCCTCGACGTGCCCGACGTGGGCGAGGCGGTCATCGAGATGGGCGAAGTGCGCTGCCAGCGCCCCTACCTGGCCATCGCCAAGGCGGAGACCGCGCCGTGAAGAAGTGGCTGCTCCTGACGGTGCTGGCGTTGGCCGCGCGACCGGCGGCGGCGGCGTGCACGGTCTCGGGCGGAGGCATCTCCTTCGGCAGCTACGACGGCAGCGCGGCCGTCGGTGGCACCGGCTCGGTCTCCTTCAACTGCGGCCTGCTGACGTCCTTTACCATCAAGCTGGGCCCGGGCAGCGGCACCATCGGCCAGCGCACCATGACCATCAACGGCGGCGGCAGCGCGACGCTCAATTACAACCTCTACCAAGACGTCGGCCACGCCACGCTCTGGGGCGACGGCACCACCGGCCAGACGCAGTTCGTGCTCTCCATCCTGGGCGGCTTCTCGCTGCCGGTCTTCGGCCTCATCCCCGCGGGGCAGCGGGTGACGGCAGGCGGCTACGGCGACAACGTCGTCATCACCATCGTCTTTTGAAGCGGATATAATCCGGCCATGGTGCTTCTCCTCGCGCTCTTGCTGGCCGTCGAGGGCGCCGCGGACGCGGGCGTCGCCGAGCCGCCGAAGAAGGTGCGTTCCTGGAAGGACGCTGCGAAAGAGCTGCACGCGCCCGCGGCGGAAGTGCTGCCCGACGTGCTCGTCTATGGCGCCGAATGGTGCGGGCCTTGCCACAAGCTGCGCGCGTGGCTGACCGGCCAGGAGATCAACTTCGGCTACGTGGACATCGAGAAGAACACCGCGGGGCGGCGGCGCCTCATGCAGCTGAAGAAGCAGCAGCACATCGAAGGCGGAAGCATTCCGGTGGTCGAGATCAAAGGCACGCTCTATGTCGGCTTCCACCGCGACGAGCTGGAGCCGGCGCTCGACGCGCTGCCGAAAAGCAAGCCTTGAAGGCTCATTTCCCGAGCGCGAAGAGCACCGAATCATTGACGGCGTAGACCGTGCCGTCGGCGCCGATAGCGGTGGGCGTGTAAGCCTCGCCCAAGCCGCCGGAGAGCTGGATGTGCTGGGTCAAGGTGTTGCTGCTCAAGTCCCAGCGGTAGAGACTGCCGTCCTCGCTGTTGACCAGCACCGAGTGGGTGAGCGGATCGATGGCCGCGGTGTTGACGCACCACTCGAACACGCCCGTGCCCTCCGGGGTGGCGCCCAGCATGGTGACCACCTCGTTCATGATCGGCTTGCCCGAGATGGGGTCGGCCTCCGTCGCCTTCGGGTCGAGCACGGCGATGCGGTTCTTTCCCGTGGCGTACTCGTTGTACTTGCTCATCACCAGGTAGCTGGAGCTGCCGGTATAGGAAGCGACCATTGAAGCCGGCACGACCGAGGCGGTGTCGTCCCAGCCGAAGCCGCCGGGAATGAGCGTCTGGCCGAGCGTCGAGTCGAAGTGCAGCAGCCAGCCGCGGAAGTGGTGCGCGCCGTTGTTCGATTCGAGGACGCCGAAGAAGACGTCGCCGTCGGGACCCACCGTCGGCGAGGCGGTGCCGTTGTCGGGCACTTGCGCCACGGCCGCGGTCGCGGGGTCGAGCAGGAGGACGCGCGACTTGACCGCGAGCGTGGTGCTGTCGAGCGCCACCAGGTAGCCCTTCTGGGCCGCGTTCTGCGCGTCGGGGGCGTTGACCGCGACGTAGACGGTGCTCAAGTCGTTGGAGACCGCGGGCGCGCTGTTGGTGGCCACCTTCTGGATCTGCGCATCTCCGGCAATGGTGGAGGCCGAAACCCAGCTGCCCACGCCCGAGGCATCGACGCGCGCGATGCCGCTCGAGAGGCCGGAGGGGTTCGTGCCGGTGACGATGAAGCCGAAGAAGACGTTGCCCGCGCTGTCGACCGTGAGCGGGGTGTTGATGAAGACCGTGCCGTCGTACGCCGCGGTGTTGGCCGTGTAGTTGCCGGTTCCGTAGAAGGCGAGCGGGGTGAGCGCGCCGGTGGCGCTGTCGACCGCGTCGCGCACCAGCAGCTTGCCGCCGGCGCCGGGCGCGTAGAGGCGGCTGCCGGTGGTGGTGAGCGCCAGGTTGTAGCTGGGAAGCCAGCCGCCGTTGAGCGACGGCATGACGTAGTCGGTGTCGGCCTTCCAGATGAGCCCGCCGTTCACGCCCGAGCGCGCTTCGACGCGGAAGCCGCCGCCGCTGCCGGTCTTGACGGGCAGGAGCACGGTGTTGAAGTCGCTGATGACAGGCGAGCCGTAGTGCGCCAGAAGCTCGTCGCCGGTGAACTGCGGCGCAAGATCGATGGGCGTCTTCCACACGATGCGATTCAAGTCCTGCGTGGCGATGGCCCCTTCCGCCGTGTGCTGCGCGTTGCGCCCGAAGCTCCACCACGCCGGGCCGCTGACGCCGGGCGCTGGGGTTACGTCCACGGGCGGAACCACCGGGCCGCTGCTGGTGCCACCACAGGCGCCCAGGGCACCGCAGGCGGCGAGGGTCGCAATCAGCAGCAGGTTTCGTAGGGCGCTCGTCATCAGGCCCCATCGAATAACCGACACCCGGCCTGGGCGCGAGTGGGCAGAACGTCGGACCACGACAACTGGCGGAGCTTGCGTTCTCGAGGCGACAGATCAAACGATTGAGGGTGGCGATCGACGGGGGACGAACATGCACCGATTGAAGTGCGCGGCTTTGCTTGGACTGGCATTCCTCTTCGGGTGCACCACTTCGCAGGAGATCAAGCGCCCGGGCGGCAAGAGCGAGTTTCTCGTCGGGTGCGGCGCCGCCCTTGGCTGGAACGTCTGCTACGAGAAGGCGAATGAGCTCTGCCCCAAGGGCTACAAAACCCTCTCGGAAGACGCCGGCATCAATCGGAAAGAGCTGCGCATCGCCTGTTCGGAATAGCTCTCGACTTACCAGTGACGAAACATGGTGACCGCGCCCAGGCAGGCGGTGCTCAGGCCGATGAGGGCTTGGAGGCCGTTGTTGGCCGCGGCGATGAAGCGAGCCGAGAGCGCCAAAGGCACTGAGATGGCGGCGGAGAGCGCGGCCATGCCGGCCATGGAGCCCAGGCCGAAGACGAAGATATAGGCGAGGCCGCGCAGCGGGTCTCGCACTTGCGTCATCGCCAGGAGCAGCAGCGCGGCCGAGCCGGCCATGCCGTGCATCAAGCCCACCGCCAGCGTTCGCCAGCGAAAGCCGTGCTGGTGCGCATGTCCCTCTTCGTGTCGATGGCTGTGCAGGTGCACGTGCGGCGCGCCGTCATGGTGGTGGGCGTGCGCGTGGATGCGGCTCTTCCACAGCTTCCAGAGGACCTGCGCGCCGAGGAAGAAGAGCATGACGCCCACCGCGAGCTCCAGCCAGTTGGAGAGGCTGTCGGGAATGGCGCCGCCCAACACGAAGACGGCGCCGCCCAGGACGAACAACGTCAGCGCGTGGCCCAGGCCCCAGGTGAGCCCGTGCTTGACGATGTCGACGGGCCGGCTGTGCCGCGAAGCGATGGTGGCGACCGCGGCCAGGTGGTCCGCCTCCATGGCATGCGCGAGGCCAATGGTGAAGCCCAGGGCGAGGATGGCGATCATGCGGCGACTCGCTGCTCGCGGATCCAGCGGTACCAGCTGTCCAGGCCCTCGCCGGTGCGCGCCGAGACTTGAATGACGACGATGCCCGGATTGACCCGCGCTGCATTCTCAATCAGCCGGGCGACGTCGAAATCGAGATGAGGCAGCAGGTCGATCTTGTTCACCAGCATCAGCCGTGCGGCGCGGAACATGTGCGGGTACTTGAGCGGCTTGTCCTCGCCCTCGGTGACGGAGATGACCACCACCTTCGCGCGCTCTCCCAAATCAAACAAAGACGGGCAGACCAGGTTGCCGACGTTCTCGATCAGGACGACGCCGCCGGCCTTCGGCTGCAGCTCGCGCAGACCCTTCTCCACCATTTCGGCGTCGAGGTGGCAGCCGGTGCCGGTGTTG
>DATBAA010000401.1:0-10013 GCA_036271755.1 Myxococcales bacterium
CCCACTGGCAAATACTTCCTCGCCGCGCCAGATCTCTTCGGCTTCACGCTGATTGAATTCGACACCAGCACGCCCGACCTCAGCTCCATCGTCTCGGCCCGGCCAAACCTGGTGCAGGACGACGGCTCGCTGGTGGTCACCTTGAGCTTGACCAACAACGATCCGTTCACGCCCGGCGGCATCGCCACGGTGGAAGAGTTCCAGTACCAGAGCTCGCAGGCCGCCCTCGACCAGAGCCCGTTCCAGTTCTCGCCCACCCAGCGGCCGGTCACCGGGTCGACCACCTTCAACGGCCCCATGTCCTGGAGCTTTCACTTCGACCAGGCGGGCCTGCCCAGCGCCGCCGACGGCGACGTGGTCTGGTTTCACGCCGGCGCGCACCACGACCTGGGCAGCGGCATGGCGACCCTCGGCGCGCGCATCACCGACAAGTTTGCAAAGCTCGCCCTGACGCTGCAGGACGACGGCACCTCGCCCACGGTCGACGTCGCGCTCAAGCCGACGCGCCGCTCGGGCACCATCGGCGGGGACGTGCGCTACACCCAGTTCGCGCCGCTGGCCGCGCAGTCCGGCCCGGGCGCCGTCTTCGACGGCTTCTTCCTCGACGTCCTCGGGCTGCCGCACGCGCGACGCTTCCCCGACAGCCCCGACGGCAGCATCCGCACCATCGGACTGCTCAGCGCCCCGGCGGCCAGGCTGCTGTCGCTGGTGAAGCTCAACCCGGACGCCGGCCTGCCCGATACCGACTACGGCCCCATCTCCTACGGAGAGTTCCTCGATTCGAACTGGGTCAAGACGCGCCAGACCGAGGCCTCGTACACCTCCAACATCATCTTCCCCGACGGGACGCAGATGCCGTGGAGCTCGCTCTTGATCGCGGCCGAGCCCGAGCGCGGCCAGGCGGCCAATGACGATCTGGACGCCCGCTTTCCGCCCGATCGGACCATCGCGCCCGTGCTCGGGCCCGTCCTCTCGCCGCGCATCGCCGGCAACGACGCCTTCGTTCCGCAGAGCGGCGTCGGCCTGACGCCGGTCATCTCCTGGGATCCGCCGGCGCTGGGCACCGCGACTTCGTACCGGCTGGAGATCTTCTCCGCCGACTTCTCCACCAGCATCACCGTCTTCGTCCGCGCGGGGACAAGCTTCGTGGTGCCGCCGGGAATGCTGACCGCGGGCCAGCAGTACTTCGCGGTCATCACCTCGCAGTCCGCCCCGCACGACACGCTGAATGCGCCGGCCTATCGAGGCGGCGTTCCGTCCTACTTCACGGACTGCTCCACCGCGGGCTTCACGCCGTAGCCAGAGGTGACGGCGAGCCCTGCGAAGAGATCCTCCAGGGCTCGCGTCATGATCGCGGTCGTATAGCGCGCCCGGTATCGCTCCTGGGCCGCGTGCCCCAGGCGGGCCGCGGTCTCGGGCTCGCGCAGCAGCCTCAGCAGCGCGCCCGCCAACGCCGCCGGATCTTTCACCGGCACGATCAGCCCCGTCTCTTCATTCTCGACCATCGTCGGGATACCGCCGGTCGGAGTCACCACCGCGGGAAGGCCCAGCGACATGCCTTCCATGATGGCCTGGGGCAGCGAGTCGAGCGCGGTCGGATGGGTATGGATGTCGATGACCTTCCACACATCTCCAATGCCGTCCGGATAGCCGCAGATACGAACCCGATCTGCGATTCCGAGCTGCAGCGCCTTCTCTTTCAGCCGCTCGGCATAGGCCGGGTCTCGCGGATACCCGACCAGGAGAAAGAAGACGTCGCGCTCCTGTTCGAGCACCGTCTTCGCCGCGTCGAGCAGCACGTCCTGCCCTTTGGTGGGCAAGAGCGTCGCGATCTGGCCGATGATGCGCACGCGCGGATCGTCCGGCAGCCCCAGCAGCTTGCGCATCTCCTCGCGCGAGCGGCCGCTCACCGGCGTCTCGATGCCGTTGGGAATGACGGTGACCCGCGCCAGCGGCTGCTCCATGAAGGACGCCACCGCCTGCGCGCACGCCGTCGAATCGGTGATGACCGCCCTGGCCGCGCGCAAGACCACGGGGTGCACGCGCTGCCACAACCAGAGTGGCTTCCACTGCTCTACTTGATAAGTGGTGATGGCCACCGGAACCTTCATCAAGCCGCCGGCGATGGCGCCGATGAGGCTGCCCGAGCCCAGATGCGCATCGATGACGTCGATTTGATTCTCGCGGATATAGCGGCAAAAGCGCGCGACCGACCGCGCCAGCATGACGCTGCGATTGACGGGCACCATGGCGCGGCTGGAGTGCTGGTTCGGATACCCTTCGCCCAGATCGTCGAGCCTGATCCCCGCGTCGAGGTAGTGCTGCCGCATGGTGCCGTTGCGCGAATCGAAGTCGAGGTTTGCCCGCTTCACGCAGACGACGCGATGGTCGAATCGGTTGGCGTCGATGGTCTTCGAAAACGAGAGCAAGCGATGCTCGTCGCCGCCGAACAAGAGCTCGTTGATCAGCGAGGCAATGCCGATGCGCCGCGTCGCGCTCATGTGCCCTGACTCGCCGCCAGAGGGCACAAAGACCGATAGTGACGAACCAGCGCGGCTCCTATCTCGGGATATTGAAATGCGCGCGCGGTGCGCAGGCCCTCTTTGCGCAGCCGGCCGGCCAGGAGCGGGCTTTCGTGAATGCGGACGAGGGCGGCGGCGAACTCCTCCGCGCTTTCGGCAAACAATCCGTTCTCGCCGTCGATCAGCGGCAAGCCCTCGGCCGCGACCTTCGAGGCCACCACGGGTACGCCCGCGGCCCAGGCTTCGATGATCTTGATGCGCGTGCCCGACCCTGCCCGGAGCGGCACCGCGGTGGCCCAGGCGCGCGCGAGGTGCGGCTCGACTCTCTCGACCTCGCCCAGGAGCTGGATCGTCGGCGACGCCAGGAGGCCGAGTTTGTCGGAGGCTCGCCCCACCAGCGCGAGGCGGCTTCCGTTCAAGGCGCTCGCGCAGCGCGGCCAGATGTCCAGGACGAGACGCCGCGCGGCGTCCGCGTTGGGCCACCAATCGCAGGACGCGACGAAGACGACGTCGGTGCGGGCCGCCTCTTCGATGGCCGCCGTGTCGACGGAGATGCCGTTTGGCACCACCAAAGTCTCGCGGGCGCCGAGCTTCAGCAGCCCCGCTGCATCGCTGGCCGAGCAGGTGAGGACCAGGTGGGCCTGGCCCAGCACGTCGCGCTCCAACCGCTCGATGCGCCCGGTCTGGACTCCCGCGACCAGCTTGCGAAAGAGCGAACCGTCCGCGCCCGACATGCGCCGCGCCACCACGGACTCGACGTTGTGGGCATCGATGACGATGGTGGTCTCGGGAGCGAGCCGCCGAACCAGGGGCGCAAGCTGCGCGGTGTGCAGGTGATCGAAATGCACGATGTCGAACCGCTCGCGCCGCAGCAGCGCTTCGAGCGCCGTCGAGAGCGGAGCGCGCCGATAGGGCGAATACCGCAGCGGCCGCCCCAACAAGACATCGCTGGCTTCGCTGACGACGGCGCTCGGCAGCCACGGTGATTCGGCCAGGTGCAGCGGACCGCGCAGGCTCTCGCGCAGCGTCTGGGCAAGAGCCCTGGTGGCCATTCCGGGCCTTCGATTCAGCGCCAGGACAGTGATGGGCAAAGCAGCATCGAGCTGCCGCAGCAGGCCCAGCGTCCGCAGCCGCCCGCCCGATGTAGCCGGCAACGGCAGGTAGGGCAGCACGGCCAGCACTTTTGCTGCCGTTCCAGGATTTCCGTGCTGTTGGACCGCCCCCCCGGTCGACATAGACAGGCAAGGTAGTGCGCGAGCGGCTGCCTGCAAGCCCGCGCCGCTCAGCTGGTTGATAATTTCAACAATCGCCGCGCGGCTTCCGCCAGGGTCTCGTCCTTCTTGCAAAAGGCGAAGCGCGCCAGCGGCTTTGCCAGGTGCGCGTGCCCGGCCGAATAAAACGCGGAGATGGGAATGGCCGCCACGCCCACCGTCTCGGTGAGATAGCGGCAGAACTCAAAGTCGCTGGGCAGGCGCGATTCGGCGAGCACGAAGTAGGCGCCTTCGGTGGGCAGCGTAATCAAACCGGCCGCCTTCAAGGCATTGAGCAAGAGATCGCGGCGGCGCGCGTAATCCTTTGCCAACTCACTGAAGAAAACGTCGGGTAGCGCCAGCGCCTGCGCAATGGCCGCCTGCATGGGCGCGCTGGTCGCGAAGGTCACGTACTGATGAACGCTCTGCATCGCAGAGCGCAACTCGCGTGGACCCATGGCCCAGCCGATCTTCCAGCCGGTGAGCGCGAACGTCTTTCCCGCCGACGAGATGGACAACGTCCGCTCGGCCATTCCCGGCAGCGTCGCGAAGCGGAGGTGCTTCGCCGGCGCATAGACGAGGTGCTCGTACACTTCGTCGGTCACCACCACGGCGTCATGCTCTTCGCAGATCGCCGCGATCTGCTCGAGCTCGGCGCGGGTGAACACCTTGCCCGTCGGGTTGTGCGGCGTATTCAAGAGCATCAGCTTCGTCTTCGGAGAAAACGCTTCACGAAGCTCTTCGACGTCGAACCAGAAATTTGCGTGCGCGGCGTCCGGCGGCTGCAGCCGGACGGGCCTCGCGACGCCGCCCGCGATCTCGATGCTGGCCAGATACGAGTCGTAGAACGGCTCGAACATCACCACTTCGTCGCCCGGATCGACGAGGCCGACGATGGCGTCGAAGAGCGCCTCGGTGGCTCCGCTGGTCACGCTGATCATCGTCTCGGGATCGAGCTGCTGGCCGTAGAACCGGTCGGCGTGCGCGGCGATGGCGCGCCGCAAGCCGGGCGCGCCCGGGCCCGCGGCGTACTGGTTGGTGCCCGCGCGGATGGCCTCGATGGCGGCCTGCTTCACCTCCTCGGGCCCGTCGAAGTCGGGGAAGCCCTGCCCCAGGTTGACGGCGCCCGCCTTCTGCGCAAGCAGGGTGAACTCGGTGAAGATGGTCGGCGCGAGGCGCGACACGCGTTGTGCGGCACGATTCATGTCCGCGATGTATATCAGGGTGAATGACCGCCAGACTCGTCGCGCTCGCCCTGACGTTTGTGACTGCCGCCGCCGCGGACCCGAAGAAAGAGGTCGTCTTCGGCGTCTCGCCCGGACCGTACGGCGACATGGTCCGCAAGATCATCAAGCCGGGCCTGGAGCAGAAGGGCTGGACGGTGTCGGTCAAGGAGTTCAGCGACTACGTGCAGCCCAACCTCGCGCTCTCCAATGGCTCGATCCAGGCCAACCTCTTCCAGCACCGCGCCTATCTGGAAAAATTCTCCAAGGACAAGGGCCTCGCGCTGGCGCCGGTCATCACCGTTCCGACGGCGGGCCTGGGCCTCTACTCGCACCGCATCAAGTCGCTGAACGATCTGAAGGCGGGCGACGAGGTGACGCTGGCCAACGACCCGACGAACCTGGCGCGCGCGCTCAAGCTGCTGCAGAGGACGGGGCTGGTCGAGCTGCGCGGCGACGTCGACCCCACCAAGGCCTCCGAGAAGGACATTGCCAAGAATCCGCGCGGGCTGAAGTTCCGGCCCATCGAGGCGGCGCAGCTTCCGCGCTCGCTCGACGGCGTGGCGCTGGCGGCGGTGAATGGAAATTATGCCATCGCGGCGCATATTCCGCTCTCGTCCGCGCTGGCCATGGAGCAGCTGGAAGAGCAGCACAAGAACTTGATCGCCGTGCGTGAGCAGGACGTGAACGGGCCGCTGGCGCAGGACCTCAAGGCGTTCGTGCAGAGCCCGCAGTTTCGCGCGGCCATCGACGATCCGAGCGGCGTCTGGAAGGACTTCCAGAAGCCTGACTGGATGAAATGATCGAGCTGTCCAACGTCACCGTCCGCTTCGCCGCGGGAGTCGAAGCGGTGAAAGACGTCTCGCTGAACATCGCGCGCGGCGAGGTCTTCGGCATCGTCGGGACCAGCGGCGCCGGCAAGAGCACGCTGGTGCGTTTGATCAACCTCCTGCAGCGCCCGACGTCCGGAGCTGTGCGCATCGACGGCGTGGACATCTCGCGCTTCGAAGGCGAAGAGCTGCGCGCGGTGCGGCGGCGCATCGGGATGGTGTTCCAGGACGCAAACCTTTTGGCCTCGCGCAGCGCGTTCGACAACGTGGCCCTGCCGCTGCGCATCGCGGGGCGCCCGCGCCCGGAGATCGACGCGCGCGTCCCAGAGTTGCTGAAGCTGGTGGGGCTCGAGGAGAAGGCGCGCTTCTTTCCCGCGCAGCTCTCGGGCGGGCAGCGGCAGCGGGTGGGAATCGCGCGCGCCCTCGCCACCTCGCCGGACATCTTGTTGTGCGACGAGCCCACCTCGGCGCTGGACGTCGAGACCACGGCTTCGATCCTGGCGCTGCTGGCCGATCTGCACCGCAAGCTGGCCATCACCATGGTGGTCATCACGCACGAGATGGCCGTGGTGAAGGCCATCTGCGATCGCGTCGCGGTGATGAAGGACGGCCACGTTGTCGAGCAAGGCCCGGTCTACGAGCTGTTCGCGGCGCCCAAGCATCCCTTCTCGCAGGCGCTGGTGGCGCGCACGCTCGATCTGCGCTTGCCCGAGAAGCTGCTCGACGGCACGCGCGGGCGCATCGTGAAGATCGTCTTTCGCGGGCAGGAGTCGCTGCTGTCCGACGTTTCGCGCGAGTGCGACGTGCGCATCCATCTCTTGCTCGGGAACGTCGAGTACATCGGCGGACATCCGGTGGGGACGCTGGTGGCGGGCATCGAAGGCGACCAACCGCGGGTCGAGCGAGCGATGAAGTACATCGAAGAGCGCGCCGAGGTGGTCCGTGGATAGCGAGCTCCTGGCAGACCTGCTCAAGGCCTTTGGCGAGACGTTCGAGATGGTGGGCATCGGGCTCGTCGCGTCGCTGCTTCTCGGGCTGCCGCTCGGCCTTTTGCTCTATGTCACCGAGCGCGGGCTGATCCTCGAGAACCGGCTCGCGCACCTGACCGCCAGCTTCATCGTGAACGTGCTGCGATCGATTCCGTTCGTGATCCTCCTCGTGCTGCTCTTGCCGGTGACGCAGCTCGTGCTGGGCACCACCATTGGACCGCTGGCAGCCTCGGTGCCCCTGGCTGTCGCGGCGGTGGCGTTCTACGCGCGGCTGGTCCACGCCTCGCTCTGGGAGATCGAGCGCGGCGTCATCGAGGCGGCCACCGCGGCGGGCGCGACGCCGCTGCAGATCGTCCGGCTGGTGCTCTTGCCCGAGTCGCTGCCCGGCCTCTTGCGCGGGCTCACGGTGACGGCCGTGAGCCTCATCGGCTTCTCGGCCATGGCCGGCATCGTGGGCGGCGGCGGCGTGGGCGATCTGGCCATTCGCTTTGGTTACTATCGTTATGAAACCAAAGTCATGGTCATCACCGTCCTGGTGCTCATCGTGCTGGTGCAGGTGGTGCAAACGTCGGGCGACGCCGCGTCGCGCCGCCTCGACCGCACCTCGCGCGATTGATCACTTCGCCATTGCAGGAAACGCCGGCAACTTCTCGATGTCGCGCGCGTCGTGCTGGATGATGACGGTCGCCTTGAGATTCGCGGCCAGCTTCTTGAAGCGGTCGAGCGAAGCCAGCGTGTCGGCGCGGCTGACGTTGAAGGTCGGCACGCCGTTGCTGTCGTAGTTCTCGTGGAAGTGCGAAAGGTCGCCGGTCAGCATCACCGCGCCCTTCTCCTTCAAGTGCACGAGCAGGCTGTGATGTCCCGGCGTGTGACCCGGCGTATTGAGAATGACGACGCTGCCGTCGCCGAAGACGTCCTTGTCGCCGGTGACCGGCTCCACCTTGCCGCCGCCGCTGATCCAGCGCGTGACGTTGGCGGGGTTCGCGGCCGGATTCGGGGTCGAGCTGGTCAAGACCTCCCAATCGCCTTTGCCGATCAGCAAGGTGGCATCGGGAAACGACGCGACCTGGCCCAGGTGATCGCCGTGATAGTGCGAAATGCCCACGAACTTGATCTGCTCCGGCTTGAGCTTCAGCTGCGCCAGCTGCTCCACCAACGTCGACTTGGGCGCATTGGGCGAAGGCGTCGCACCGCCGGCGGGCGGCTGGCCGGTGTCCCAGATCATGTAATCGCTGCCGTGCTTGATCAGGTAGCAGCTGAACGTGAGCGGAACCTTGATGCCCTTGAAGGCGCCGATGTCATTGAACCGCGCGAGCGCCTGATCGTTCAACTCATTGGTCTTGCCGCAGTCGAAGCGGGCCAAAGCGACTTCCGCCGCCGGCGCGTCCGCGGCAGCCGCGGCAAAGCTCGACAACAACATCACACTGATCATCCCAGCCAAACGTCGCATTTCATTCTCCCGGTTGTGCTTCAAAAGCGCGGCAACCTAGCAGAGCTAGCCGAGCTTGTAACGCTTCACGGCGTCTGGATTCCAAGCCAGGCCATTGCCCGGACGGTCGGGCGGCGTGATGAAGCCATGTTCGACTTTCAACGGCTCTTGCAGGATCGCGCCCGCCCAATCGACATACTCCAGCCAATGCGCGGTCGGCGTGGCGGCGAGCAGATGCGCGCTGACTTCAGGGAAGAGATGCGAGGACATTTCGATGCGCACGGCGTCGGCCAGCGCGGCGGCAGCCATCCAGCCCGTGACGCCGCCGATGCGCTCCAGGTCCGGCATCACGTAGTCGGAGGCGCGCTGACTCAGAGACAGGCTCATCGCGCGCGGCCCGGCGAAGTTCTCCCCGATCTGCACGGGAGTCTCCAATGCTCTCGAGAGCTCGGCGCAAGCGGCATAGTCATCGTGCGCGATGGGCTCTTCAATCCAATAGAGGCCTTCGCCGTCGAGCTGCCTACCCCGCTCCAGCGCTGAATTCAAAGTGAGTGCCTGGTTGTAGTCGGCCATGAGCACGACATTGTCCGGAATGGCCTTGCGGACCGCGCGCACGGCCGCGAGATCTTGCGCCCGCGGCCGGCCCAGCCGCATCTTGATGGCTTGGAAACCCTCGGCCACCAACTCCAATGCTTCGGCCGCCGCTTCGGCCGGTTCGACCAATCCCAGGCCGTTGCTGTTGTAGGTTGGAATGGGCTTCAATGAAGCGCCGAGAAACACCGCCAGCGGCATTCCGGCTTGAATGGCCAGCGCGTCCCAGCAGGCAATGTCGACGCCGGCCATCAACGTGGAGACGAGGCCGCGCGCGCCCAGCAGGCGAAACCGCGTCTCGAAGAAGCGGCGGACTTCAGCCGGGCTCACGCTCTTGCCGGCAAGCTGCGCGCTCGCGTCGCGCACCAGCGGCAGCAGCGCGTGCCCGGCCGCCGGCAGGTAGCAGAAGAGATACGCGCGCCCGCTGATTCCCTCTTTGGTTTGCAGATCGAGGAGCAGCAGCGGCGCCTCGGTGATGCGCATGGCGCTGGTGCCGAGCGCGCGGCGCATCGGCACGGACACCAGCGTGGCCTCGACGGATTGGATGATCATCGCCGCAGATACCTTTCGCAGGGGTTGGAGATAAACCGGGCGACCACATATCCGAGCAGCCAGGAGAGCGCTAGCGCGGGCAGCGTCCAGAGATAGCGGTGAGTCGCCCCAGCGCCGCTCTTGTTGAACGCCCAGAGCACGCCCAGCACGACGAACATATGCGTCAAATAGGTTTCGTAACTGAGCCGGCCGAAGGAGCGTAACCAACCCAGGATCTCCAGCTTCGATTTGCTCCAATGAAACGCAATCACCAACGCCGCCGAGGAGAAGGTCAAGATCAGCAACGTGCCGTCGCGCAACACTTTCCAAAGTAGATCTTCAATCAGCAAGACCGAGCCAATGCCGGCGGCGCCAACGGAAATCAGCAGCGGCACCACCCAACGCCGCGCCGGCGCTCCACGAGCGGCAATCAAGGCGGCCAGGACGCCGGTGGCAATGGCCGCCATTCCCGGCAGATAAGCCTTCTCCTGCCAGATCTCGTTTCCCGCCAGCGCCGCGTGCGTCCAAGGCAAGGAGAGCGCGAGCACGATCAGCAGGGGCACGAAGACCTTTGTCCTGCCCAACGAGAGACAGAGCAAAGGAAAGCCCAGATAAAAGACCTCTTCGATCGACAGCGACCAGAGCACG
>DATBAA010000402.1:0-5899 GCA_036271755.1 Myxococcales bacterium
TGGAGCGCCGTCGGCAGCGCTTCGAAAGAGCGGCCCACGCTGGTCTGCTGCGACGGCATCGGCTGCGACGGCTTCGCCTGGAAGTACGTGGTGCGCGATTTTGCCGCGACCCACCGGATCATCCGCTGGCACTATCGCGGCCACGGCCGCAGCGGCATTCCCGAGGATCGCAGCCGCGTCGGCTTCGACGACATTTGTGGCGACCTGAAGGCCGTCTTCAAGGCCACCGGCACCAGGCAGGCGGTGCTGCTCGGCCACTCGATGGGCGTCCAGGTCGCGCTCGAGTATCACCGGCGCAGGCCGCAAGACGTGCTCGGGCTGGTGCTCATCTGCGGCTCTCACGGCCTGCCGCTCGACACCTTCCACGACTCGAAGGCGCTGAAGATCCTGCTGCCCTCGATGATCGCCGCCGCCGACCGCTTCCCCGACGCGTTGAATTTCATCTGGCGCTTCGCCTCGAGCGGCGAGCTGCCGTACCAGATCGCGACGCACCTGGAAGTGAACGGCAAGCTCGTGCACCGCGAAGACTTCATGCCCTACTTCAAGCACCTCTCGGCCATGGACCCGCGGCTCTTCCTGGGCATGCTCGAGAACGCCAGCCAGCACACCTGCTACGACTATCTTCCCAAGGTGGACGTGCCCACGCTCATCGTCGCAGGCACCAAGGACACCTTCACGCCCTACTGGCTCTCGCAGGAGATGAACGACCGCATCCGCGGCTCGGAGCTGCTCACCGTGCCGGGCGGGACGCACGTGGCGCCCATCGAGCAGCCGGAGCTGATCGCGCTGCGGCTGGAGCGGTTTCTCGAGGCCGTGCCGCTGACGCGGGAAAGCTCGCTGCGCTCTGCCTGATGCGCCTGATCGCCCTAGCGCTTCTCCTGGCCGCGCTGCCGGCGGCGGCGATCGAGCCGCGCTACGTCTGGGAGACGCTCGACACCCCGCACTTCGAGGTGCACTACCACCAGGGCATGTACCGCTACGCGCAGAAGCTCGCGCGCATGGCGGAAGAGGTGCATTCACGCATCGTGCCGCTGCTCGATCACGAGCCCTGGACGCGCACGCAGCTCGTCGTGCAGGACGACACCGACTTCGCCAACGGAAACGCCACGCCGCTGGTCTACCCGGAGATTCACGTCTTCGCCGCGCCGCCGGACTCGCGGTCGACGCTGGGGGACTTCGACGACAATTTGTACGAATTGATCGGGCACGAGTACACGCACATCGTCCATCTCGACACCGCGCTGGGGCTGCCGGGCGCGGTCAACGACATCTTTGGCCACCTCTGGATCACCAACGGCGAGCAGCCGCTCTGGTTCATCGAGGGCATGGCGACCTTCACCGAGAGTGAAGTGAGCGCGTCGGGGCGCGTGCGCTCGTCGGAAGAGGACATGCTGGTGCGGGCCGAGGTGCTGGACGGCAAGCTGCCGGCGCTGGACACGCTCTCGAACGTGCCGCTGGCCTGGCCGCGCGGGTTCGGGCAGTACACCGTCGGCTCGCGGTTTCTCGAGTGGATTCGCGATCAGTACGGCCTGGGAGCGCTGCGCGATCTCTCACACGATTTCGGCGCGCGGCCGATTCCCTTCGGGATGAACATCAGCGCCGACCGGGTGCTCGGGTCGACGTACATCGATTTGTACAAACAGTTCGGACAGGCCGAGCTGGACCACGCGCTCGCTCTGCAGACCCAGGTCCGGCTAACCGGCGAAACACCGATAGAGGGTTTGACGAAGCTGGGCGAGTGGGTGCGGACGCCGCGCTTCTCCAAGGACGGCAAGACGCTCTACTACACCTGGTCGGGCCCGGACCGGCTGGCCGAGGTTCGCGCGCTGCCGCTCACGCCCTGCTGCGATGCCAACGCGCAGATGCCCAAGGCAGTCCGGGCCGGCGACGAGCGGATCGCCACGCTCTGGTCGGACGGCGCCGGCGACGACGGCGTCTCGGTCGCTCCGGACGGCCGCGTCGTCTATGCCCGCGAGCAGGTGTTCCAAGAGTACGAGGATCTTCAGGATTTATATTCAGTAGATCCAAACAAGGGCGGCGAAGAGCGGCTCTCGCGCGGCCTGCGCGCCCGCAACCCCGACGTGGGCCCGGACGGCGCGATGACCTTCCTCTGGCGCAAGCCGGGCGGCGGCACCGCCATCGGCATTCTCGACAAAGGCTCCAACGAGCCGCGCGCGGTCTTCGCGGACCCCCAGCGCGAGCCGGTGGACAGCCCGCGCTTTTCTCCCGACGGCAAGCGCATTGCCTTCCTGCGCCACCGCTTCGGCGCCTGGGACGTGCAGGTCATCAACCGCGACGGCACCGGCCTCGTCGACGTCACCAAGGACCGCGCGCTCGACCGCGACCCCGCCTGGACCTCCGACGGCAAGTGGCTGCTCTTCAGCAGCGATCGAACGAAGATATACAACATATATGCTTGGAACGCCGCCGACGGCTCCGTCTGGCAGGTCACCAACGCCGGCCTGGGCGCCTTCGAGCCCGAGCCCTCGCCAGATTTGAAGCAGCTGGCGCTGGTCACCTACAGCTCGCGCGGCTACGACGTGGGCCGCATGCCGTTCGAGCCGGCGAGCTGGCGCAAAGTCACCGAGACCGTCTTCGCCGCCGACGACCGCCCGGCGGTGACGCCGCTGCCGCCCGAGGAGAACTACCCGTCGCGGCCCTACAATCCGTTGCCGACGTTGCGGCCCCATTTCTGGCTGCCCTACGCCGCCACCGACGCCTACGGGACCACCTTTGGCGCGCTCACCCAGGGCTTCGACGCGGTCGATCGCCACGAGCTCGCGGCCACCGTCTGGTACAGCCTCTACGGCCACGAGCCCGGCTTCGACCTGCTCTACACCAATCGCACGCTCTATCCGGCGCTCAGCGTCGAGGCCTCGCGCGATCTGGTCACCACCGCCGCCGCGGGCCAGCTCGGAACCGGCTACTACATCGAGCGCGAGACGGGCGTGACCTTCTCGGCGCAGTTCCCCTTCTCGCAAGCCGAGAGCGGCCAGTCGCTGACCTTGCAGTACCAGCTCTTCAACTTCTCGGTCGATCAGAACCCGTTCGGCGTCGGGCTCTCGCCGGGGAGATTGGCCGCGCTGCGGCTGGTCTACGCCTACTCCGACGCCTTCCGCTTCGTGAACAGCGTCTCGGCCGAGCGCGGGCAGCGCTTCTCGCTGGCGCTGCGCCTCGCCGACCCGGCCGTTGGCGGCGACTACTCCTTCTGGCAGCTGCAGGGGCGCGCTTCGAAGTACTTCCTCTTGCCCTGGACGCACGAAAATGGACTGCCGCTGCACCACGCGCTCGGCATCCAGCTCTCGGGCGGCCTCGCCCGCGGCGACCTCTCCAACCGCCACGAGTTCTTCCTGGGCGGCTTCCAGCAGGGCAACCTGGTGAACGCCGTGCTCAGCCCCGCCGCCGCGCCCGCCAACATCCTGCGCGGGTTCCGCGAGGACTCGTTCGAGGGCGAATCGTACGTCCTGGGCACCGCCGAATACCGCTTCCCCATCTTCAGCCCCGAGATCGGCGCCTGGACCTTGCCGGCCTACCTGCGCCGCATCCACGGCGCGCTCTTCACCGACGTCGGCGATGCCTTCACCGCGCACCTGCGCGACTTCAAGCTGCACGCCGGCGCGGGCGCCGAGCTTCGCGCCGAAGTGGTCCTGGGCTTCATCCTGCCCACCGACGTCCGGCTGGGCTGCGCCCGCGGCTTGGAGAATAGCCCCGCCGCCATCGTCGACTGCTACGCGGCGCTCGGCGGCGAATTTTAGCAGGCTGGTGTAATCTGACAGGCAATGCCGTCAAGGCTCGAACGGGCGCTCGAAGCGGGCTTCAGGATCCGCCCCGGCGAACAACGCCGGGTGGCGCTCATGGCCGCCTACGCCGCCAACGCCATCGGCGCGGTGGTGGTGGGCCGCTCGGTCCGCGACGCGCTCTACCTGGCCAAGATCGAAGAGCGCGGCGGCGTGGCCCATGGCCTCGCCGGCATGTACGTCTGGAGCTCGCTGGCCATCGTCGTCGTCTCCTGGATCTACGCGCGCATCGCCGACAAGGCGCCGCGCGGGGTGCTCAACGCCGCGAGCGCGCTCATCTGCGCCAGCTTCTGCGCGGCCTTCTGGGCGCTCCTGCGCGTGCACAACCAGTTCTGGGTCTACGTCGCGCTCTACATCTTCGTCGAGGCGATGGGCTCCCTGGTGGTCATCCAGTTCTGGACCCTGGCCAACGAGGTGTTCCACGCCAGGGAAGCCAAGCGGCTGTTCGGGCTGATCGGCGGCGGAGGCACCTTCGCCAACGTGGTGTTCGGCCTGGGTGTCGGCCGGTACGCGAAGGTCATCGGCGCACCCAACCTGCTTTGGCTGATGGTCGTCCAGCTCTGCTTCTGCGCGCTGCTGGCGCGGGCGGGAGCGCGGCTGGGCTCGTCGACCCCGATGATCGCGAGGCGCGCGCAGCCGGCGGGCAGAGCGCCGCTCTTGTCCCGCGCGGGCCTCTCGTTTTTGGCCAACAGGCACCTGGGCATCGTGGCCTGCATCGGCGCGGTGAGCGCGGCGGCCGTGACCATCGTCGACTATCAATTCAAGCTGCAGGCCGCGTCGGTGCTGCACGGCATCTACCACGACCCCAAGGCCTACAACGACGCGCTGGCCTCCTACTTCGGCACCTTCTACGGCCTCTGCGGCGGCGTCGCGCTCATCATCCAGATCTGGGTGACGGGCCGCATCCTCGAGCGCTTCGGCATCCTCACTTCGCTCCTGCCGCTGCCCATCGGACTCGCGGCCGGCTCGGCCATCGCCGCCGCCGTGCCCAACCCCAGCATGGCGGTCAGCTCGCTGGCCAAGGGCTCGGACACCATCTTCCGCTACACCATCAACGACGCCTCGATGCAGCTGCTCTACGTGCCGGTCCAGCCGCACGTGCGCGGGCGCGCCAAGGCCTTCATCGACGGGGTGTTGAAGCCAAGCTCCATCGCGCTGACCGGCGCGCTCTTGCTCTTCTACCGGCAGGCCGGCGGCGAGGGGAAGCCGCTGACCGCCGGCGTCCTCGTGCTGGTGTTGGTCTGGATCCTGCTCCTGGTCCGGGCCCGCGCCGAGTACGTGCGCAGCCTCGTCGAATCGCTCGAGCGGCGGCACCTCGATCTCTCTGGAGCCAGCTTCGACGGCGTCAACGAGGCCACGCTGAAGGCGCTGCGCACGGCCCTGCTCAGCGACCCGGCGACCGTGCTCCATGCCCTGACGCTGGTGCAGCAAGTTGCGCAGACGGCCGACTTCTCGCCCGAGCTGCGCGCTTTGTTGGCCCATGCGGACCCGCGCCTGCGCGCCGCGTCGGTGCAGATCCTGGGCGAGCTGCGCAATCAAGACGCGCACGTGGAGATGCGCGCGCTGCTGGCCGACCCGGTCCCCGAAGTGCGCGCGGCCGCGCTGGGCGCCGTGTGCGCCGTCGAGCAGGAGGCCGCCGTCGCGACGGTGATGCCGTTCCTGGAGATCAAGAACGCGCCCGAGGCGGTGGTCCGCGCCGCGGCCGCGGTCGCGCTCATCCGCCACGCCGGCCTGGACGGAGTGCTCGCCGCCGCCGAGCCGCTCAAGCAGCTGCTCGCCGCCGCCGACCCGCAGGACCGCGCCGCCGCCGCGGACGCGCTGGGCAACATCGGCGTGCGCGGCTTCTTCCGTCCGCTGCTGGCCTTTCTGCGCGACCCCGATCCCTCCGTGCGACGCCGCGCCATCGCCGCCGCCGGCAAGCTGCGCACGCCCGAGCTGATTCCGGCGCTGATCGAGCAGTTCCAGCGGCGCGACGTGGCGCTGGAAGCGGCCTCGGCGCTGACCGCGTTCGGCCCCGGCATCGAGCCCGACCTGACGCGCGTCCTCTTCGACGAGCGCGCCGATCCGGATTCGCGCCGCGGCATCGCGCTGGTGCTGCAGCG
>DATBAA010000403.1:0-4017 GCA_036271755.1 Myxococcales bacterium
GCAGATGGACAACGAGCGCAAGCAGGGCCACCTGCGCGGGCCCATGCACGGCATTCCCATCCTCTTGAAGGACAACATCGACACGACCGACATGCAGACCACGGCCGGCTCCTTCGGCCTCGTGGGCGCGCCGCCCAAGACCGACGCCACCGTCGCCGCCAACCTGCGCGCGGGCGGAGCGGTCATCCTCGGCAAGACCAACCTGTCCGAGTGGGCCAACTTCCGCATGTCGCAGTCCATCTCCGGCTGGTCGGGCGTGGGCGGCCAGACGCACAACGCGTACGGCATCGATCGCAACCCCTGCGGCTCCAGCTCGGGCTCGGGCGCGGCGGTCTCCGCCAACCTCGCCACCGTCGCGCTCGCCACCGAGACCGACGGCAGCGTCGTCTGCCCGGCCAACGCCGAAGGCATCGCGGCCATCAAGCCCACCGTCGGCCTCACCAGCCGCGCCGGCGTCGTGCCCATCTCGCACACGCAGGACACGGTCGGCGCGCACGGCCGCACCCTGGCCGACGCAGCCGCAGTGCTGGGCGTGATCCAGAGCCGCACCTTCGACGGCCGCGACGCGGCCACGGGCACCGTCCCGATCGGCGCCGCCGGCAAGCCGCGGCCCGCCAACATTCCCACCAACTACACGCAGTTCTTGAACCCGAACGGGCTCAAGGGCGCGCGGCTGGGCCTGACTCGCCAGGGCATCAACGATCCGTCGGTGGTGCCGTCGAACATCGACGACGCCTTCGAGGCGGCCGTCGCGCAGATCACCGCGGCGGGCGCGACGGTGGTGGACCTCGACGCGGCGGGCTTCACCTTCCCGTCCGCCAACAACGAGCTCCTGGTGCTCTGCTTCGACTTCCGCAACGACTTGAAGTCGTATCTGGCCACCCGCGTTGGCGTGCCGCTGGCCAACAAGACGCTGACCGACGGCATCGCCTTCAACAACCTGCCCAACATCGCCCCGCTGGAGCAGCCGTTCTCCGACCAGGCGCTCTGGGAGCTCTGCGACGACCTCGCCACCGACCCGAACGCCCCGCAGCCGGACTTCTCCACCGGCCCCGGCGACCCGGGCCCCTCGTACAACCAGGCGCTGGCGGAGGACGCCGCGCTGGGTCCGCAGGGCATCGACCTCGCCATCGCGCAGTTCCACCTCGACGCGGTGATCGCTCCGACCGGCTCGCCGGCCTGGTCCACCGACTTGCTCTACGGCGACCACTTCACCGTCGCCAGCTCGCAGCTGGCGGCGCCCGAGGGGTACCCCATCGTGCAGATCCCGGTCGGCGCGGTGTTTGGCATTCCCTTCGGCATCAGCTTCATCGGCTCGGCCTTCAGCGAGCCGACGCTCATCAAGCTGGGCTCGGGCTTCGAGGCCGTCTCGCAGGTGCGCGCGCACAACCTGCCGCAGCTGACCCCGACCATCCCCGACACCAACATCGCCGGCACGACGGTGGCGGCGCCCAAGGGCGGCGGCAGCAAGAGCCACTCGCACTCGGCGCGCAGCATGAAGCGGCACAACCTGTAAGCCGCCTCTGAAAAAATGAAAGCTCGCCACCGGTGCATTGGTGGCGAGCTTTTTCTTTCCCCTGCTGCCCCGAGCTAATCGATCTTCTGGCCTGCTTCGAGGGCCTTGATCACGCCCTCCAGATTCTTGCGGTTGCCTTCGTCAGGAGCCTGGGCGACGGCGAGCTTCGCCTCGGAGATGGCCTTGTTCTTGTCTCCCATGGCCGCGTAGCCGCGCATCAGGCCCACGTGCGTCGGCCACTGGTTGGGAAAGCGCTTGGCGTTGAGCTGGAAGATCTTCATCGCCTGGTCCTTATTGCCTTCGGCGAGCAGCTTGCGGCCGGCGAGGTGCAAATCGATTGGTTTGGCGGTGGGGTCGTTGAGCGCCTTTTCGGCCGTCTTCGCCGAGTCGTCGGCCTTGCCGTTGGCGGCCTGGGCGCTGGAGAGCGTCATCAGCGTGCCGAAGTTGGCGTCGCCGCCCAGGGCCGGGTTGGTGGCCTTGTTGGCCCAGTCCAGCGCGTCGGTCAGCGCGACCTTGTTCTTCACCGCGTAGTCCGCGGCCTGCTGGTAGTTGTGCCAGTCGAAGCCGACCGACCCGCGCAGCTCGTCGCGCATGCGCGCCGCATAGATGGCCGGACCATTGGTCACCTCGATGGCCAGGGGCACCGCCAGCTCTTCCCAGGCCAGCGCGACGGTGGCCTTGGTCTGCTGCCGGTCGGTGAGCTCATACGTCAGGAACTCGTGATAGGGCGCCTTGACGGGCGTGGTCTGGACGCGCAGCGCGTCCTCCTTTGGATCGTACGAGAAGCTTCCCCAGGAGCTCGAGTTCTTGGAGAAGATGACGGTGAACGAATCCTTACCCGGAATCATATGCAGGCCGTATTTGCCGGCCGGCAGGTTCTGGCCCTGGATGGTGACGTCGTTGGAGGTGGTGAAGATGGTGTTCTCGTTTGCTCCGGCGCGCCACGGGCAGTTCTTGCAGTTGTTGAAGCCCAGGTCGGAGAGGCCGTAGGCCACGAGGCCGCCCCAGATCTTGCCGCGGCGGTCGACGCCGTTGTGGATGACGCGCGGGCTCGAGTATTCGACGGAGACGGTGACCGGGCCGATCTGCTGCGTGACGGTGGACCGCTGGTTGTCGCCGCTGGGCGGCGCGGAGAGGGTTTGCGCGAATGCAGGCGCCGAAATCAATAACGCAGTGAGTAGTAAGTTTTTCATTTGATTCCCCTTATGGGCTGGGTTCCGAACGCTGGGCCGCGCCGGGCATTCCCGCCTGGAGCAGAAGCGCGACGGCGACCACCGTCGTGCAGCCCGCGACGTTGTACCAGAGGAAGCTCAAGCTGGTGCTGAACCAGAGCACAATCACCAACGCCTGGGAGACCAGCGTGGCAATGAACGCCGGCGTTCCGCGCACGCGCGGCAATGCCCAGCCGACGAAGAACACGCCCAGCATCGGGCCGTAGAAGATGGAGCCCAGGATGTTGACGGCTTGAATGAGGTTGTCCAGCAGCGAGGCAAACGCGGCGAAGGAAATGGCGACGAGGCCCCACAGCCCGGTGAAGAGGCGCGCCGCTCTCAACCGCTGCTCGTCCGTCTGCGGCTTCAGGAAGTCGACCACCGTCGTGGCGCCCAAGGCATTCAAGGCGCTGGCCGTCGCGGAGAGCGCGGCGCAGATGATGACCGCGAGCAAGAGCCCCAGCAGGCCGGGCGGAAAGCGGCGCAGCACGAAGGTGAGGAAGATGGAGTCGGCGTCGCTGGCCTGACCCGGCGGCGCGTTCTCGCGGACGATGGCGCGGGCCTCCTTCCGCAGCGCGTGCTCATTCTCCTCCTGCTGCTGAATGACGGGGCGGGCAGTGTTGTCGCCGTCGAGCAGCCGCAGCACGGCCGCGCGCTTGGTCTCGAACACCTGGCCGAGTTTTCCGTCGAGGTCGTCCAGCTTGCGCGCCGCCTCGGGAGCCTTGCGCGCTTCGGCCGCGGCCACCCCGTTCCACAAGAGCGGCGGCCGCTCGAACTGGTGGAAGACCACCACCGCGATGCCGACCATCAAGATGAGGAACTGCATGGGCACCTTGATGAGCGCGTTGAACAAGAGTCCGATGCGCGACTCGCGCGTAGAAGCTCCGCCCAGATAGCGCTGCACCTGCGACTGGTCGGTGCCGAAGTAGGCCAGCGCCACGAAGAGGCCGCCGATGAGCCCCGACCAGAGCGTGTAGCGCTTGTCGGGGTTGAACGAGGGATCGACGGCCTGCATCTTCCCCAGCGCGCCCGCGACGTGGATCATCCCCGGGAGCCCCATGCCGTGCGGCAGCGAGTGGAGCACGAAGAAGAACGCCGCCAGCATGCCGCAGAGCATGATGCCCATCTGCCAGCTCTGGGTGGCGCTGACCGCGCGCGTTCCGCCCGAGACGGTGTAGGCGATGGCGAGCACGCCCATGCAGAGGTTCGTCCACTGCAACGACCAGCCCAGCACCGCGGAGAGCACCAGCGCGGGCGCGTACAACGAGAGCCCTGCGGCGAGGCCGCGAG
>DATBAA010000404.1:0-9021 GCA_036271755.1 Myxococcales bacterium
CCTGCCGGAGCTGGTGGAGAAGATGAACCGCCTCGCCGGCAGCGATCTGCTGAAGCTGGAGCAGCTCGAGCGAGAGCTTACGGCGCGCGACCGCGAGGTCTTGAATCCGTACAGCAAAGACGCGCAGGTGATGGGCATCCACAATGCGCGCAGGTCGCTGGGCGACAAGCTCATCCGCACCGCGAAGCCGCATCGCATCCTCGATCCCAAGCACGGGCCGCTGATCGCGGTGCGGCTCAACATCCTGACGCGCAAGACGCTGGGCGGCTTCGAGACCGACCTGAGCGCGCGCGTCTTCGGCAACGACGGCACGATCATCCCCGGCCTCTACGCGGTGGGCGAAGCCGCGGGCTTCGGCGGCGGCGGCATGCACGGCTACCGCGCGCTGGAAGGGACCTTCCTGGGCGGCTGCATCTTCTCGGGCCGCGCCGCCGGCCGGGCCGCCGCCAAGGCTGTCTGAGCCTGCTGCGTATTGAATTTCGCACGGCACGGGCATTACGCGTGCGATTGGCGACATTTCTTCCGGTTGCCACCCGAGGAGGAGGTCTCCACCTTGCTGGAGAGCAATCAGGGGGAGATCAAAATGAAGCGATGCGTATTGGGCGGCGTTCTGGCGGTGGTCTGCGCGTGCGGCGGGTCCTCGAACAGCGGCAACGGCAACGGCGGGAGCGCGGGGAGCGCGACGCTCAGCATCTCGATCAGCGGCCAGGGCACGGTCACCTCGCCAGCGGGCATCAATTGCACCGCCAGCTGCGCGCAGCAGGTGCCGGTCGGGACGGCGGTGCACCTCGACGCGGCAGCGGCGGCGGGCATGGCCTTCTCCGGCTGGAGCGGCGCCTGCTCCGGCGCCGGCAGCTGCGATCTGACGGTCTCCGCCGGCATGCAGGTGGGCGCGGCCTTTGCCAGCGCCGCCACAGTCACCGTCCAGGTGGCTCCCGCGGGCAGCGGCACGGGACACGTGACCTCTTCCGTTCCGGGCATCGACTGCCCCACCACCTGCGCGATGGCGGTGGCGCCGGGCACGGTCCTGACCCTCTCGGCGACGCCGGACGCAGGCTCGACCTTCGCCGGCTGGGGAGGCGGCTGTTCCGGCATGAGCTGCACCATCACCGCCAGCAGCACGTCCAAGACCATCTTCGCAGACTTTGAGTCCGCGACTCCGCCGGCCGTGCTGCACGCCCTGTCGGTGACGGCTACCGGCCCCGGCACTGTGAAGTCCACGCCCGCGGGCATCGATTGCCCGGGCACTTGCACCGCCAACTTCGCGGAGGGCGCCTCGGTCTCGCTCGCGGCTACTCCCAGCGGCGGCGCCACCTTCGTCTGGAGCGGCGCCTGCGTCGGTAGCGGCGACTGCTCGATCTCGCTGGGCGCCGACGCCGCCGTCACCGCTACCTTCACCGCCCCGGCGGACGCCTGCGCGGGGATCGCTGTGCCCACAGTTGCGATGCAGACCTTCGTCGCCGGCACGAGCGAGGAAATCGATGGCCCCACCGCCAGCACCGATCTCGCGGGTGTGGTCTACGCGGTGCTCCAGTCCAGCGGCACCGGGGCGCCGACGGTGATCAACTCGACGGGGCACTTCGTCCAATCGCATTTTTTTCCGGTGGCTTATCTCAGCTCAGGCTACGCCGCCTTGGAGTTCTTTCCCCAAGGCATTCCGCGCAACCTCGCCTACCGCCACTTTGCCGCCGACGGAACGGAGGTGGGGGACAGCACCAACATCCTCAACCTCGTCGGCGATACCCTCCCCGACACGGGCATCGACGCGCGCGGCGGCAGTATCGTCCTTGGCGTCGGCCAGGACGCGGCGGGGAGCCAGACACTGGAGATCTACCGCTTCGACGACACCAACCAGTTGGTCAGCCACGTCTCGCAGCCCGATCCGGATGCCACCGAAGGCGGAACGCCTCTGGTCGACGCGCAGGGGCTCGCCCTGTTCGTCCAAGGTCCCCTCATGCAGCCGTTGGCGAGCATCCCCGCGGGGCACCTCGCCGCCCGCTGGCTCGACGCCGACAGCAAGAACCTCACTGACTGGTTCGACGCCGGCGCGGTGGACCCGTCCGACCACGAATTCGTCTTGGTCCGCCCGCTGATCGGCGGCGGCGCCGCCATCCGCACCGCCAGCTGGATCTCCGCCATCCCCAGCGGCAAGGCCCAGGCGAACCCGCCGCCGGCCTTCCTCACCGCAGATGACGACCTCAGCATCGTCCTCGGCGGCAAGGCTTACGCGGTGTTCCCCGGTGGACCCGCCTTCACCAGGCAGGGCACCGGCCAGTCGCGGGTGGTTGCGCCCTCGGGCAAGACCTGCGCGCAGCTGCCGCCGGTGGGCGACGACCAGAGCTTCCTCTCCATCGGCCGCGACGGCACCTTCATGGCGTTGACGGGCCCCGTCCATGGCACCGTCCAGTACTACCCGGCGCTCTTGAAGTAGCCGCTAGCCCAGGTCGGCGATGATCTCCTGGGCGGCCCGCGCACCCTCGGTGGCGCCGCCCTCCATGAAACCCTGGAAGCCCTGCGAGCAGTGTTCGCCCGCGAAGTGGCAGTTGCCCTGACGCAGGCCTTCCGAGCCGCCGAACTTCGTGTACTGGCCCACCATCCAGCACGAGTAGCTGCCCAGTAGATTCGGCGCGCGCCACGGCGTCGAGAGCGTGGCGCGGCCGTTCCACAAATTCTCGATGCCGGGCCACGGCTTCTTCGCCGCGTGGAGAAACTCCTGCACGTAGTGCCCGACTTGCGGCGAGCTTCTGGCATCGGCGAACGGCGAAGGTGCTCCGCCCAGCCGCAGGCCCGACGACCCGCCCATGAAGGCGACCAGCACGCCCTGCTTGCCCGGAATTCCGCGCGCCGAGTCCCAGGTGTTCTGGAAAAAGAGGTCGGTGTACATGTTGCCGTCGCCCAGACCCCACGGCCCGTTCTGATCCCAGAGCCGCTCGGTGCACTGCAAGGCCAGCTTCGAGTTCGTGCCGTACCCCAGCTCCTGGATGGCGGTCTTCTTGAGCGAATCGAACCCGGCCTGCGAGAAATCGAGCCCGCGCAGCACGCCGAAGGGGACGGTCAAGATCACGTGGTCGGCCGCGACCTCGCGCGCGCCTTGCGCGGTGCCGAAGCTCAAGCTGAACGTGCCGTCGGACTTCTTGCGAATCGACTCCATCCACCAGCCGGTGTGGATGCTGTCTTTCGGCAGCACGTTGGCGATGGCGAACGGGATCCGATCGTTTCCGCCCAATACGTGAAAACGTTGGTCGCTCTCGCCATAGATGGAGAAGACCTTCGGGTCGTCCTGGAAACCCATCTCGAAGACGACATTGAGCGAGCTCTGCTGATCGGTATCGAGTCCAAACTCGTTGGTGTAGGCGCTGTCGATGTACGCGCCGAGCGGCGAGTCGTGTCCGCCCGGAACGAACTGCTCGATCCAGTCATACGCGCTCAAGTGATCGAGGAATTTGCCGCGCGCCGTCTGCGTCGCCGGATCGAACGTCACGGGGAAGAGGTTGCTCGCGTCGTGCTCGAGCTGTTTGCTGATCTGGCGGAAGTCCTTCAGCGCCTGCTTCGTGCCGTAATAGCTCTCGAAGAAGTAGAGCGTGTCGTCGGCGGCGGGGTTCTGGGCGGCGACCTCGTCCACCAGTGTGAGTCCGAAGCGCTGGGCGAGCGCGATCATCGCGGCGTGGCCGGAGTCGATGAACTCGCCGCACCATTCGCTGGTCTGGCCATCCGCCCAGGTGCTTGCATTGGAGTGGATGCGTCCGCCGACGATGGGCGAGGCTTCGTAGATGCTGGAGGAGAGGCCAGCGTCCTGCAACGTGAGGGCGGCGTTCAATCCCGCGATGCCGCCGCCGACGATGGCGATGCGCGCCTTCTTGTTCGCCGTTACCGGGCTAGCCTTGGCGGCCTTGGCCAGAATGGCGGCGGCGCCGATGCCCTTCAGGACCTGGCGGCGGGTCGGCTTCGAGTCGAGGATGCTGCGCAGATCTTTTTGTTCGTGGTTCGCCGCTCGATCGGCGCGGAGCAGTTGGCGCAGGGACGAGAGCATTCGCGATCGGTTCATTGAGATCACCCTCCGGCCTTGCTCGACCGGCCATCGCCGGGAAAATTCCCGATCCAACGACGGGGCCCGAGCCTGGATGTCTCATCCGCGTGACCGGAGGTTGGTGATTGCGGTCAGGCGGCATGGCAGGGGAGAATGCGCGGGTGCAGAGACCCTCGGGCGCGCGGCGCTTCCTCATCGCGCTCGGCGCCGCGCTGCTGCTGCACGGGGTCCTCGCCGGGTTCGTGATTCTTGCCGCGCGACGGACCAAGCCTGCGCCGCGCAAGCCGGCGCCGCTGGTGTTCGAGTTGCGCGAGACGAAGCGCCCAGCCGCACAGCCCGCTCCGGCCCAGCCCGCGCCCGCTTCATCCGCGCCGGCTCCGGCCGCGCCTGCTCAGCCTGAGCAGCACGCCGCGAAGAAGCCCGCGCTACCGCACGCGCCGGCCGGCTCGCCTGCGCTGCCCGCCGCGCCAGCCGCTTCCGGAGCGCCGCAAGCCATCGCCCAGAAGGAGCCCGAAGCGGCTGCGTCGGGCGGGGCCGCTGGGACCGGGCAGGGCGCGAGCGGCTTTTTCGACGGCAAGAAGCTCTCCCTCGAGCTCAGCCCGGACGCGCTTGGTGGCAGCGGCGGCTTCAAGGGCCCGCCCGACGACGGCCACGGCGGCCTCGTCGTCGAGCTCACTCCGGAGCAGAAGCTGGCCGACGAGAAGCACGTGGTCGAGGGCCGCCTTCACACCTGGATCCGCGACGTCTCCGCCCGGCAACGAGCGGAGTCCCGCGACGTCTACTGGCAGGGCCTGCAGGACAAGCTCGCCGCCGGACCCAAGGTCCAGTGGGAGATCCTCGACAAGGGCGGCGGCCAGATCCCCGCCGGCGCGCGCATCGCCAGCCAGGCGGCGCAGCAGTGGCAGAGGGCGGCGGCGGCCTACGGCAGAGGCGGCAATCCCTTTGGCGAAGGCGGCCCCGGCACGCGCGAGGCGCTCAACACCGAGGCGAATCACCTCTCCAATGACGATCGCGGCTTTCGCGGCGACCCGTCGCTGGGCAACGCGCTGGGCGCGCCGCTGGCTCTCGGCGCCGGGAGCGGAGACGGCCCGTTCGCCCACCGGCTGGTGGTCTTCCTGATGATCACCCAGGCCGCGGACGGCAGCATCCTCGACGTGCAGGTGCAGGGCGGCAGCGGCAATCACTTCTACGACGACCTGGCGCTCACGCAGGCGCGCGCGCTGAGCAAGCTCACGCTGGGCATTCCGCCGCGCGACCACACGCAGTCGCTCTGGGCCTTCGAGACCGACTTCACCCAGATACCGCCGCTGCCCATCTTCGGCTGCGCGCTCGACAACTTCATTCCGAAGGATTGCTACTATCCATTGAAGAAGAACGTGAAGAGCCGCTGGCACCTGGAAGCGGTTTACTGAGGCGCGTCGACCATCTCACTGACTTTGGAGAGCACGAAGCCTTTGGCGCGCAATCCGGCGATGATTTCGGGCAATGCCTCCGCGGTATGCCAGCCGTGGCGATTCATGTGCATGACGATGATTGAACCCGGGCGAGCCTTGGCCAAGACCCAGCCGGCGAGTCGTTCGCGGGTGAAGCTCTTGTCCGGATCGCCCGAGGGGAAATCATATTCGACGGTGCGCAAACCATTCTGGCCGGCCACCTGCGACAGCTCGGCGTCGACTTCGCCATAGGGCGGCCGGAAGAAGCGCGGCAGCTTGCCGGTCAGCGACAACAATATCTGCTGCGTCCAGAGCAGCTCCTCGCGCTGACGGTCGGGCGGCACTTCGGTCATGTGCGGGTGGATATAGGAATGATTGCCAATCTCGAACGAAGGAATCTCCGAGAGCACGCGCATCTCGCGCAGATGCGTCTCGGCCCAGCGGCCGCTGATGAACATGGTCGCGGGCGTCTTGGTCTGCAGCAGCACGCGGGTGATGCGGTCGTCGTAGAAGCTGCGCTCCAGCGTCGAGCAGGCATCGAAGGTCAGCGCGACCCGCTTCGCGGCCGCATCGGGCCGGGAGATCACGTCGGTGGCCACGGCGGTGATGGGCGGCAACGGCTTGAGCAGCGGCGGCGGCGCGTTCTTCGGCTGCAGAGGCCCTTCCGCGGGAGGCGGCAGATCGGCGAGCAAGTCCTCGGCGCCAGAAGGCGAGTCCGCGAGCTCTACCCAAACGATGCGCGGCTGCTCTGCCACCGGGCGCGACTGGGACAGGCCGAAGGAGAGATCGGCCAGCACCCGATCGACCGCGTCGCGCGCGGAGACGGGCGGCTTCAGAGGAGGCAGCAGCGGCCGCACGCCGGACTGGCGGAGCGCGACGCCGACCCAGAGCGGCAAGGCGCGCAGCCGCTCGGGACGGCGCCAGAGCAAAAGCCGCAGCCGGTCGTCGATGTGCCCGCCCGCGTGCTCGAGGTCCAGGTCGGGAGCGCGGCCGCCCAGCGTGACCTTCGCTTCCGGAACGGCTTTCTCCGCCGCGGGGTCGTCGGGCGTCCAGCCGCTGTGGACGAGCGTGGCCAGCAGCGTGCGCTGCTCGGCGGAGACCAGCAGATTGACGGCGAGCTTCGCCGAACCGGAATCGGCGTCGGCCGGAACCGAGAGCTGCATGCCGCCCACCGTCAGGGTCCGCGCGACTACAAGAGCAAGAATCATGAGCAGGCTTTCTCGCGCACCAAGACGGTCTTGCCGGCGGCGATGACCATGCGCGCATGCTCGACTCCCGCATGGTACGGCAGGTGCGCGGGGTCGCTCGTGTCGAAGAGGACCAGGTCGGCGCGCTTTCCAGCCGCCAGGACGCCGCGATCCGAAAGCCGCAGCACGCGGGCGCCGCCGGCGGTGCAGGCCCAGAGCGCTTGCGCGGGAGTGAGGCCGCAGAAGAGGCAGCCTGCCGCGAGCAGCATGGAGACGCTCTCGATGCGTTGGCTGCCCGGATTGAGATTGCTGGCCAGCGCGACGGTGACGCCCGCTTCGAGAAATGCCTGGGCTTTGGCTGGCGTGTCGCGAAGAAACCAGGCGGCCAAAGGCAAGAGCACGGCGGCGGTGCCGGCGCGGGCCATCGCCGCGAGCCCTTCGGACGAAGCCCGCTCGAGATGGTCCGCGCTGGCGCAGCCGAGGCTGGCTGCGAGCGCGGCGCCGCCGGAGTCGGACAGCTGATCGGCGTGGAGATGCGCGGTGAGGCCGAGCTCGAGGCCGCGGCGCAAGAAGGTGGTGCACTCCGCCTGTGTGAACGCGCCTTGCTCGCAGAACGCATCGCAGCCGCGCGCGCCCAGCCGGACGGCCTCGGGCAATAGCTCGACGGCCGTCGCAAGCCACTCCTCGCGAGAGGCTTCTTCGGGAACGGCGTGCAAGCCAAGCAGGGTGGGGATCACCTCGCAGCCCGAGGCCGCGCCGGCCTGCAGCGCGATCCGCAGCATGCGCAGCTCTTCGGCGCCCGACAATCCGTATCCGGTCTTCACTTCAGCCGTGGTGACGCCGCAGTCGAGCATGCGCCGCAGCCGCGAGACGGCGCCGTCGAGAAGCTCGGCATCGCTCGCGGCTCTCGTCGCGCGGACGGTGCTGCGAATGCCTCCGCCGCGCCTTGCGATCTCCAGATAGCTCACGCCCGAGAGCCTTAAGGCGTGCTCCTGCGCGCGGTCGCCCGCGAAGACGAGGTGCGTGTGCGCATCGACGAAGCCCGGCGTCAGCAGCGCGCCGCCCGCGTCGATCACTTCGCCGGCAGGAGCCCCGGCAGCGGTTCCAACATAGACGATGCGACCCTCGGAGCACGCCACCGCGCCGTCTTCGATCAAACCCAGCGGCTCGTCGCCGGCCAGCGCCTGCGCGCCCGTCATGGTCGCGACCCGCGCGTGCTTCACGACCAGCATCAGCGCGTGATTCCGGGAATGGAGACGCCCTTCTCGCGAGCCACTTGAATGGCCTCTTCGTAGCCCGCGTCGGCGTGGCGCAGGACGCCCATCGCCGGGTCGCTGGTGAGCACGCGCTCCAGCCGGCGAGCGGCCGCCGCCGTTCCGTCCGCCACGATGACCTGTCCGGCATGCAGCGAATAGCCAATGCCGACGCCGCCGCCGTGGTGGAACGAGACCCACGACGCGCCGTTCACCGCGTTCACCAGCGCGTTCAAGATGGGCCAGTCGGCGATGGCGTCCGAGCCGTCCTTCATCGCCTCGGTCTCGCGGTTGGGCGAGGCCACGCTGCCGCAGTCCAGGTGATCGCGGCCGATGACGATGGGCGCCTTCACCTTGCCGCTCGCCACCAACTCATTGAAGAGCAGGCCGGCCTTGGCGCGCTCGCCGTAGCCCAGCCAGCAGATGCGCGCCGGCAAGCCCTGGAACTTCACCCGCTCGCCCGCGAGCTTGAGCCAGCGGTGCAGGTGCGGCTTGTCGGGGAAGGCCTCCAATAAAGCGCGGTCCGTCGTGTAGATGTCTTCCGGATCTCCCGAGAGCGCCACCCAGCGGAACGGCCCCTGGCCTTCGCAGAAGAGCGGCCGGATATAGGCGGGCACGAACCCCGGATAGGCGAACGCGTCTTTCACGCCGCCCTCTTGCGCGAAGGCCCGCAGGTTGTTGCCGTAGTCGAAGACGTGGCTGCCGCGGCGCCGGAACTCGAGCATGGCCTCGACGTGCGTCGCCATCGAAGCGATCGATCGCTTTTGATACTCCACCGGATCCTTGGCGCGAAGCTCGGCGGCCGTCTGCATCGACAGTCCGATCGGGATGTATCCATTCAATGGATCGTGCGCGCTGGTCTGGTCGGTGACGAGGTCCGGCTTGAGGCCGCGCCGCAGCAGCTCAGGCAAAATCTCGGCTGCGTTTCCCACCACGCCGATGCTGCGTCCTTCGCCCTTGGCGAGGCACTCGTCGACGCGCTTCAGCGCCTCGTCGAGATTCGGTGCAAGCTCGTCCAGATACTTGTGCTCGACGCGCCGCTTTGCCTTCGCTTCGTCGACTTCGATGCCCAGGAAGGTGGCGCCGCACATCGCCGCCGCCAGCGGCTGAGCGCCTCCCAT
>DATBAA010000405.1:0-6747 GCA_036271755.1 Myxococcales bacterium
TGGTCACGCCCAGGCGCAGCGCTTCGCGCATGCCCACCGCGCCCACGCGCTTCATCATCTCCGGCTTGAACGCGTTGCGATCTCCCAGGCCGACCAGCAAGAGCTGCCGGGCCGGAATGGTTCCCGCGGGCGGCACGATGAGCAGCGTCTCCAGCGCGTGTCCCGCGAAGCGTCCGCTCTTGCGCAGGTCGGTGATGAGCCCGTGCAGCGAGTCGTCGAGGTGGAGCATCCCGTTGAGCGCCGCCGGCAGCGCCGGAGGGTTCGTCAGATCCCCTTCGACGTATTTGAAGACGCAGGCGATCTGCAGCGGAGTCTCCTGCCCGGAAGGAGCCTGGACTTTCACCTGGACGGCCAGCCCGTCCGACTGGCCGGCGGTGGCGACGGTGTTGACGGCCGCCGGCGCCGCGTTCGCTGCGAGGGAGAGACAGAGCAGCGCGGTCAGTATGCGAATCATAGGCGGCGCATGGTGCGGGCCGCGAAACGCAAAGACAAGCGAAACGGCTTGCGGTAGAGCGACGCATGGATTGCGCTTCACCGCATCCGCAGCGCAACGGGCTCGAGCTGCACCCCGATCTGGCGGTCGCGGGCAGCTTGGGCAGCGAGGAGTGGGCGCGCTGCCGCCGCTGCGGCGCGTGGTTCTGGCTGAGCACGGACGACCGGTTCGTCGAGGGCACGCAGCTGGAGGCGGCGCTGGCCGAGCGCGCGTTGGGCAGCCGCGAGCCGCAAGCCTTGGTGCAGCTGCTCACGCAGTACGATCTGCCCAAAGGCCCCATCTGGGACACGGCCGCGCTGCGAGATTTTTTACGAACGCTGCTGCCGCACAAATCCGACCAGAAGCTTCGCGATCTGCTGGCGGAGCCGCGGCCCGGCGGGCGATGGGCCGCGGTGATGGAGTCTCTCGACGAAGCCATCGCGGCGCGGCGGGAGACGAAGCCCGCGCCGCCCTATCCCTTCGCTTTCGATCTCTCCCTGCCCGGGTATCACTTCAGCGATTCGTTCGAGCTGGAAGAGTCGCTGGTGCTGCTGGGCGCGCACGCGGAGGTCACGGCTTTGCGCATCGACCGCGCGGGGCAGCCGGCGCAGATCTCGCTTGGCGCTCTGCCGCGATATTTGGCGCACGACCGGCAGCGCGTGCTCTTCGCGGTTGGCGATCAGGTCTTTGGCCTTCACTCCAACGGGCAGATCTCGGCGCTGCCGCCCGATCCGGTGCGCTATCGCGTCGTAAGGCTGGACGGCGGCTGGTGGCTCTTCTTTCCCGAGTCGGGCGAACCGCAGCGCTTCGTCGAATGGCACGAACCTGGAACCGAGGCGCGGGCGAAGATCCTCGTCTCCTTCGGCGACGACACCTATCCATTGCAGCCGCGGCGCTGGGGCTCCAACTGGCTCGTCAGCAACGCCGTGGATCAAGAGGGCACCGCCCGGGCATTGAGCTTGTTCGACGATTCGTTTGGCTTTCTCGCGCAGAGCAGCGGCCTCGAGGGCGGCCGCCAGGTTGTCATTGCCTCCGGCGACTCACTTTGGGTCGAAACCGCGAAAGGGAGATCTTCGCTGGAGCGCTGGGAGCGGCGCGGAGAGCGGCTGGAACGAACGTTGAGCGTGGATGCGCGCTCGCCGGTGATCGTCGACGAGACGGTGATCGCGGCGCTGAACGAAGGCCCGGTGGTCGCGCATTCCTTCGATGGAAAGCCGCTCTGGCAGACGCCGCGCGAGTCGGAGGGCTCGAGCTATCTGACCGCCGCCGGTGGCCGCGTGGTCGTCTACGACGACGAGCGCGCGCAGGTCCTCGACGCCCGCGACGGTGCGGTCTTGGAGAGCTTCAAGGTCAATGGCGTCGACCTGTGCCAGACCTGGACGGGCACGGTGTATCTGCGCTCGCACACGGCGGTTTGGATCATCGCGCCCGGCAAACCCATTCTCCGAACCCGCTTCCTCGAGGGCGCGCAGCTCTTGGCCGCTGCCGGCGAGAACGCGCTGCTGCGCGACGGCGACGGCCTCGTCACCGTGCTGGGTCCAGACGGAGCAGCGCTGGGCAGCTTCCTGGCCCCGAACGCCAGCTTTTCAGTCTCGGCGACGCGCCGCGGACCTTATGTCGTCGAGATTGGCCGCATTCGTTTCTAGAGACCCAGGTTGAGGACCTGCTGCGCCCAGAGGCTCGGGTGCGCCTGCGTCAGGTGGCCAAACGAAGTACCCGTTCCGGGCTGCAGCACGTAGCGCGCGCCCTGCACTTGAGGGACGACTTTCTGGAGAATGCCCAGGACGATGGGGTTGAACTCGTCGTCGGTGAAGTTGAGCGCGAAGACCTTGGCGCGGATGCGGCCGATGCCCGGCTCTGGATCGTAGTCAGTAGAAGACTCGAGCGAATAGAGGACGTCGTTGGCATCGACCAGGTGCGATTGATCGGCGGCCAGTTGAATGAAGGCGTCGGCGCTGGTCTTGTCGGTGATGATCTCTTGCAGGTGCGGCACGCCGTCGAGCATCATGCGGAAGAGCGGAAAGGCCTCTGTCCAGCCGCGCGGCGGCGAGGTGTAGTTGCCGTCCTTGAAGTCCGGGTCGGTGCGAATTTGCCGCTCGACGATGCGCCGCCAGAGCAGATTGCGGCCGCTGATGCGCGCGGGCAGCGCGACGATGGGCATGATGGCCTCCACCGCGTCCGGATAGTCCTCCGCCCAGAGCCAGGCGTGCATGCCGCCCATGGAGAGCCCGACGATGGCGCGCAGCCGTGCGATGCCCAGCTTTTCAGTGACCAGCCGGTGCTGCAGGTCCACCATGTCGCGATAGCCGTACTTGGGAAACTTTGCCCGCAAGCCGTCGCTCGGCTTCGACGAGCGGCCGTGGCCGACGTTGTCGATGAAGACGAGGAAGTTCTTGGCGGTGTCCAGCGGCGCGCCCGGGCCGTACAGGGCCGACGCGAACTCCGGCGTCTGCAGCACCGCGCCGCTGGCGCTGGTCCAGTGCAGCATGAGGACGGCGTTGGTGATCTGCCCCTTGGCGTCGCGCACCGGCGTGCCGGCGGTGGCGTAGTGGAGGCGCAGCTCCGGCAGGGTCTCGCCGTTGCGGAAGCGGTAGTTGGCGAAGATCTGATCGTGCTGCTCGGGGTTGAACTCTGCCGCCGAGGCCGAGGTTGCAAGGAGCGTCATCAAAGCGAGCTTAAGCATGAGTGCGGCCTTTCGTCATTCAGAGGCGCTAGCGGCAGCGCGTCGCAGGTGCCGGCGCAGCTCTTTTGATTCCGCTGCGCCGTTGCGCTGTTCGAACTGGTCCTGCGCGCGCTGCCAGAACGGCTTTGCCGCCGCCAGCTTCTTCTTGCCCCGCGCAGTGAGCTCGAGCCGCCGCGCGCGTTTATCTTTTGCGTCGGTGGCCAGCGTCACCAGCCCCTCCCGCTCGAGCGGCCGCAGGTTGTGGCCCAGCGTGGAGCGGTCCATGAAGAGCTCGTCCGCCAGCACTTGCAGCGTCGAAGGCCCCAGGCGTTGCAGCACCGCCAGCACCGAGTACTGCGTGATGCGCAGGCCGGTGCTGGCCAGGGCCGCGTCGTAGAGCTGGGTGATCTGCCGCGCGGCCTGCCGGACCGAGAGGCAGTTGCAGGGTGTCTCGAAGCTCATGGGCCAGTTATGGGCACATGCCCGCATCTCGTCAAGCTGAAGTTACCGCCGGCGGTCAGGCCTCTCTCACCTGCGCTTGCCCGATCTGGCTATCCGCGAAAGGAAGCTCGCCCGATAGCTCGCGGAGATGGGAATGACCTTCTCGCCGATGTGGACGTGGCCTCGTTCCACCGAATCGACCTTGCCGATGGCGACGGCGTAGGAGCGGTGCACGCGGCAGATGGGCAATCGCTGCTCCAATTCGCCAAAGGTCTCCAGCGTCAGGATCTGTTGGTGCGGCGTATGGATACAACGGTAGTCGTCCTGGCCTTCGACATAGAGGATCTCACTCAAACCCACTCTCTCCAGGCGCGCGCCGGACTTGATGAAGACGTGCGCGTCGCTCTGCGAGACCCGCTCCACCGCCTGCATGAAGCGCTCGAAGGTGAATGGCTTGAGCAGGTAGTCGACGACCTTCAAGTCGTAGGCCTTCAGCGCGTGCTCCGGGTGCGCCGTCGTGAGGATGACGGGGCACTTCACCAGCGCCGTCTCCAGCAACTCGAGGCCCGACATTCCACCGAGATGGACGTCGAGAAAGAGCAGCTCGACGGGGTTCTGCCGCAAGAAGGAGAGCCCGCTTTTGGCGTCGTTGAACACTCCGGCGAGCTGCAATTGCGGCATCCGTCGCAGGTAGCCGGTCAGCCGTTCGCAGGCGAGCGGCTCGTCTTCAACGATGAGGCAGCGCATGGTCGGCCAGATCGATGCGGAGCCGCGCGGTGTAGGTGCCGTCGCGGTCCGAAAGCTCGAGTGTAGATCGGTGCGGATAGAGCAACGCAAGGCGGCGCCGCATCAGCTCGTTGCCCAGGCCGCCGCCCGCGGGCCGTTCCCCGTAGCGGTTGGCGCAAACCAGCTCCAGCTGCCTGGCCTCGACAGCGATGCGCACGGCGATGGCGCCATCCTCATGCTGGCCCGCCGCGTGCTTGAAGGCATTCTCCACGAAGGGAATGAGCAGCATGGGCGCAATCGAAAAGCCGGAGAGATCGCCGTTGACGCTCAAGCTCACCGCCTTTGGATTGACGAGGCGGATGCGCTGCAGATCGACATATTGTTGCAGATGGGAGAGCTCGGCCGCGAGCTCAACCCGGTCCGCACGCGCGCCGTAGAGCACGAAGCGCAGCACCTCGGAGAGCTTGTTCAAGTAGATCGACGCGGACTCCGGGTCGCGGAGGATCAAGACGTCGATGTTGTTCAAGGTGTTGAAGAGAAAGTGCGGATCGAGGCGGGCGCGCAGCAACGCGGCCTCGAGCTTCTGGCGCTCGGCGAGATGACCCAGCCAGCCGAGAAAGCCGCGCAGCACCACCGCGACGGCCATGTGGACGGCCGCGAGACCGGCAAGGCACGCCGCCAGGACGGCGCGGTCGGCAGTCGAGGCAGCGCCCGCGACGTAGACGCACGCCGCCGGCAACAGCAGCGCCACCAACAGGGCAGCCGGCAGCCGCGAACCCTCGTCAGCCAACGATCGGCGAAATAGAAAGCCGCTACGTTGGGAACCACCAGCAGCAGGCCGACGCGCGAGGCGAAGAGGGCCGGGAACGCGTGCAGCTTGACGATGGCGAGCATGAAGAGCAGGAGCGCGAGATAGAGGGTCCAGTAGCCCGCGTGCAGCAGCAGCCTCTTCATCCGCGGTCCTCTTTGCGCGCGTAGAGCATCGCGCCAGCCAGGCAGAATGCGATGGAATACGCCCCGGAGTACACGTGCAGGTTCCTGCTGTAGGAGCGTGCGCCGGCCATCTGCAGGAAATCCATCGCCGTATAACCATAAGGGATGACGTAGACGTATTTCCACGACAAGCCGCCGATGGCGGCGAGCCAGAGCGCAACGCCGATGCCGAGCGGAATCATGAAGTTCTTCACGTGCAGCGAAAGCAGATATTGCAGCGCGACGATGGGCAGCAGGTCTACATAGAGCCAGACGCTTCGCACGGCGAAGAGGTGCGTCGCGCCGCGGCCGGTCAGCAGGGCGGTCGCAAAGATCGCGGCATTGGCGATGAGGAAGAAGCCGGCCACGAGCGTCAGGATGATCGACAACTTGGCCGCGAAGACGAAGCGCTGCGGGCTCGCGTGCACCTGCTTCCAGGTGTTGTTGCGCGTCTCGATCTGAACGACGAGGCTGGTCAGGAGCATGACGACGAGCGGCAGCAGCAAGATGGCGTTGGCCTCCCAGGCGTTCTTCCAGAAGCTCTCCGCCGGCTGCGGCGGCGCCGGACGCACGAGCCGGGCGACGAGGATGATGGAAGGCACGAAGCAAGCCGAGAGCGAAACGAGCCAGAGCGCCGCGCTGCCGCGCAGCTTCATCCATTCGGCCCTCACAACTGACTCGCGGAGCGAGCCGCGCACGGCTGGCTCGTGAAGTGAAAGAACGCCTGCTCCAGCGGCATCTGCGGCACGCCCTGGAAGAGCAGCCGGCCGCGGTGCAGAATTCCCACGCAGGTCACCAGCCGATCGAGCTCGGACAACAGATGGCTGGAGATGACGATGGTCGTGCCTTGCTCGCGATTCAGCTTGAGCAGCAGCTCGCGAATCTCGGCGACGCCGTGCGGGTCCAGGCCGTTGGTGGGCTCGTCCAGGATGAGCAGCCGGGGCTCGTGGAGGACGGGCTCTCGATCGACGAGCCAATCCGCCGCAAGACGTCTCGACTCAGCTGCGCTCCAAAGATGCGGATGCTGCCTTGCTGCAAGCGAAGCAATCCCAAGATGAGCCGCAGCGCGGTGGTCTTGCCCGCGCCGGTGGGCCCGAGGAATGTAGATGCTGCCTTCCGGCACGGCGAGGCTCACTTCCCGCAGCACCGGCGCCTTGAATTGGTGACTCAGTCCATTGGTTTCGAGGGCGAGCATGGCTTCGTGAATACGAACCAGAGCTCATTGCTCAAACTCATTTTCGGTGAACCGGCCCATTTCTTCGGCGGATGCCGTCACTTTCGCGATGGGCTTCAAGTCTTCGAATGGGACGCGACCGACGTTGTTCCGACCCTCATCGCTTCCGAGAGCGTCGCGCCCAGCGAGGTGAGCAGCTCGCGCGGCAAGGCGCCCGCGAACCCGCGAGCAAGAGCGCGATCACCGCGATTCGACCAGGCGGAACTTCACTTCGCCGCCGCAGAGCTCCTCGAGCATGTC
>DATBAA010000406.1:0-5845 GCA_036271755.1 Myxococcales bacterium
CGCCAGCCGCGCAAGCTGGCGCAGAAGGTCCGGCTGCACCTCATCGACGCCATCGGCCAGGCCGGCAAGATGCTCCAGTTCGGCAGCGCCGCCCGCAGCGCGCCCGCGATGGCGTAAGGGTCTCTCTTCAATTCAACCGCAAAGCGCGCCAAGCGCGCAAAGGTTTTCAAAAACAAATGCTTTTCTTTGCGCGCATTGCGCGCTTTGCGGTTGATCCGAAGGGATAGCTCTAACTGGAGATGCGGGCGCCGCCCAGGACTTCGTCGCCGCGGTAGAAGACCGCGCTCTGGCCTGGCGCGACGCCGATGGCGGGCTCGAGCAGCGTGACCTGCACTTTGTCCCCGTGCGTCTCCACCCGCGCTGGGAGCGGCTTTCCGCGATGGCGCACCTGCACTTCGCACGTCGAGCCTGGCTGCGGCGGCTCGGAAACCCAAGACGCTTCGAGCGCCGAGAATTCGCCGCGCTGCGCTTCGTCGCGGGTGCCGATGGTGACCCGCTGCCGCTCGGCGTCGATCGAAGCGACATACATGGGCAATTTGAAGCCCTGCCCCAGGCCTTTGCGCTGGCCGACGGTGAAGCGGTGCACGCCCTGGTGCTCGCCCAGCACGCGGCCCTCCATGTCCACCAGCTCGCCGCGCGCCTGGCTCACGCCGTGCGACTCGAGAAAGTCCGCGAGCCTGGTATCGCCGACGAAGCACACCTCCATGCTCTCGCTCTTGTCGGCGTTGGGCAGCTGCCGCTCGCGGGCCAAGGCGCGGACCTCGACCTTCGTCAGATCACCCAGCGGAAAGCGAACCATCGACAGCTCTTCTTGCGAGAGCCCGTGCAGGAAGTAGCTCTGATCCTTCGAGGGGTCCTTCGCGCGCAGGAGCCGGTAGCTGCCGTTCTCGAAGGCGACCCGCGCGTAGTGCCCGGTGATGAGCTCGGTCGCGCCCAGCTTGCGCGCGCGGTCCAAGAGCCAATCGAACTTGACGTGATCGTTGCAGCGCACGCAGGGGTTCGGCGTCTCGCCCGCGGCGTAGCTCTGCACGAACGGCTCGATCACCTGCTCGCGAAACCGCTCCTGCGCGTCGTAGACGTAGAAGCGGATTCCCAGCACGGCCGCGGCCCGGCGCGCGTCGTAGAGATCGTCCGGAGCGCAGCACGTCCGGCCGGTGCGCACCTCATCGTCCGGCATCGAATAGAGCCGCATCGCGACGCCAATGCAGGAGTCCGCTCCGCGCTGCGAAGCGGTCAGGGCCGCGGCGACGCTGGAGTCGACGCCGCCCGACATCGCCACCATGGACAAGCTCACGACGTGCCGCCCTCGGGGGCCACGCGCGGAAACGCGGTCGACGGCGTCTCGATGGGAGCGTGGGCGCGCATGGGGATCCAGAACGCGACCTTGGCGCCGGAGAAGTTGTGCTTGGTGTCGGGCTGGTTCTTGGGCGGGCTCTCTGCCCAGATCTTCCCGCCGTGGGCCTCGATGATCTGCTTGGCCACCGGCAAACCCAGTCCAGCGCCGGGCGCGCGCTCTTCGCCGACGCGATCGGCGTGGAAGAAGGGGTCGAACACCTTCTCTGCCTCGTCGGCCAGCATGCCCTCGCCTTGATCGTACACTTCGAAGTAGAGCCGCGTGGCGTCGCCCACCACCCGCAACAGCACCGAGCTGCCGTGCGGGCTGAACTTGATGGCGTTGTCGAGCAGGTTGCCGACGGCCTGCTTGAGCTTGCGCTCATCGCCCCAGCCCGGGCCGCTCTCCGCCACCTGCAGCTCCAGGCTGATGCGCCGCGCGCGCGCCTTCGGCTTCTCCTCGTCGGCGACGGCGCGAGCCATGGTCTGGGGCGCGAAGCCATCGCGTTGAATGGAGTACCCGCCGCTCTCCAGCGTGGCGAAGTCGACCAGGTTGTCGATGGTGCGCGACAGCCGCTCGCCCGAGGTGGTCATCGACTCCAGGATCTTCACCTGCGCTTCGCTGAGCGCGCCCGCCTTGCCCGACTGGAGGATCTTCAGATAGCCGGTGATGGGCGTCAAAGGCGTCGCGAGCTCGTGCGACAGGTTCTGCATGAACTCGGTCTTGCTTCGCGCGGCGGCGCGCAGGCGCGAGTTGGCGGCGGTCAGCTCGCGCACCGTCGCCTCCAGCCGCTCCACCAGCGACTGCGAATACTCGCGCAGGTAGCGCCGCTCCTCGGGTCCGCGCACCTTCTCGCGCTTGCCCTTGAGGAATTCGCGCAGCTGCCCGGGGAACTTCTCCACGTCGATGGGCTTCTCGATGTACCCGTCGCAGCCGATGCTCAGCGACAGCCCGCGATCGCCGTGGGAGGTGAGCACCACGATGGGGCATTGATCCAACCCCCGATAGCTGCGCAGCCGCGTCGCGGTCTCGTAGCCGTCGATGCCGGGCATCTCGATGTCGCAGAGGATCAAGTCGGGATGCGAGGAGATGGCCAGATCGATGCCGGCGATCCCGTCCGACGCTTCCAACATGTCGAAGCCACGCGCCTCGAGGACGCCGCGCACCAAGGCACGACTCTCGGGATTGTCCTCGATATAGAGGATGCGCGGGTGCGGCGAAGGTGCCTGTTCGGCCATCATCGATGAAGGTCCCGGTTGCTTCACTGCACGAGCTGCGCCGAGCGGGAATGCTACCACTTGCCTGCCCGGCTTGAAAGCATTCCTGGGGCCTTTTGATCGCTTCCCGCCCGGTTGCTGGACGGTCTTGCCGCGCCCTTCTGCACACACTCTGTCCACAGGGCCGATCCTTTCGGGTTCGCAATCTTGGCACTGCTTTTCCGCCGCGCACCTGCCTCCGACCCAAGCCTTGGAAAATCACGTAACCACTGGACTTGGCGGCATAATTCGCGGCCACATTTCCGTTGCTTCGAGGAAGAGGGAAAAAGAGTCCCGCCGCCGCGCGTCGAGGCGGCGATCTCACTGTGAATTACCTGTGGATGGTTTTTGGGGCAGATCCGGCAGGAGTCTGAGGAGCGTTTCCCGCGTGTTCAGTTGGGGGTCATCGAGCACCATTTCCAGCAGCCGCGACAGCGTCTGGCCGATGATCGGGCCGGGCGGCACTCCGTAGGCCTTCATCACGTCGCCGCCGCCGACCTTGAGGTCCGAAATCTTCAGCGCATTCGCCTTTTCGACCTCTTTGGCGAAGCGCTCTTCGGCCTGGGCCTGGTTGGCCAGCCCTTCTTCCACATAGCGGCCGCGGCCGATGAGATCCGCGCGGCGCAAGGCCCAGAGCGCCGGCAGCGCGTCCACCCCGATGCGCGCCAGGGTGCGGCGGACGGTCGAGTCGCTCCACTCCGGCAGGTAGTGCCAGTTGTGCTCGTCGACCAGCAGCACGATGCGGTCGATCTCCTTCTTGGACAGCTTCAGCCGCGCCAGCATCTCGGCCGTCAGCTTCGCCCCGATGTGCTCATGATCGTAGAAGGTGTTCTCGCCCGGCGCGCCCTCCTTCGGCGAGGCCGTGCGCGGCTTGGCTACGTCGTGCAGCAGGGCGGCCAGCTTGAGGATGGGGTCTGCCGGCGCGGCATCGACGACGTGCAGCGTGTGCCGCCAGACGTCCCAGCGGTGATAGCGATTCTGGGGAAAGCGCACGCTCTCCAACAGCTCGGGCGCGATGCGCTGGAGCAGCCCCGTCCGCTGCAGCAGCCGCAGGCCGCGGCTGGCCGGCGCGCCGCGGGCCAAGAGCTTCACCAGCTCGTCGCGGACGCGCTCCATGGCGACCTTGGCGAAGACGTCCAGCGTCTCGCCGATGGCCTTGCGCGTCTTCGGCTCCAGCGCGAGGCGCAGCGTGCAGGCGAAGCGGACGGCTCTCATCGAGCGCAGGCCGTCCTCTTGGAAGCGGTCGAGCGCGTTCCCGACCGCGCGCAGCCTGCTCCGCTGCAAATCCTCCTGCCCGCCAAACGGGTCGCGCAGCACCTGATCGATCGGGTCCCAGGCCATGGCGTTGATGGTGAAGTCGCGCCGGCTCAGGTCGCCGTCGATGTCGCCCAGGAACTGCACGCTGCTGGGCCGCCGCCCGTCCAGGTAAGGGCCCTCGCCGCGAAAGGTGGTGACCTCGACCGGATGCTCGCCCGAGAGCACCGTCACCGTGCCGTGCTGCACCCCGGTGGGAATGACCTTCTTGAAGAGCTTGATGACCTCTTCCGGCACCGCGTCGGTGGCCACGTCGAAGTCCTGCGCCGGCTTGCCCCGCACCAGATCGCGCACTGCCCCGCCGGCAAGCCAGCCTTGCTTGCCGCCGCCGCGCAGGCCGCGCAGCACGGAAATCACCTCCTCTGGCACCAGCTTCGGATCGGGCAACACGGACGGTGGCTCCTGACGAGCGCGGACTTGCCGCTCCACGAACGCATAGTAGCTTTCCGGATGAATTTGGAAGGCGATTCTCGCCGCAAGCTCCACCTGCTGCACGAGCTCTGGCCGGCGCTCTCGGGCCTCGCGACCCTGTCCATCGCTGCGTTGCTGGCGTTCAACACCATCGTCTCCAATCGTTCAACGGCTCGATTTCAAGCCGAAGATGTGCGGACCAAATGGAACGCGGTCTTGCGCGACTATGTGTCATGGGCCACGGACGATCACAGTGAAGCCCGTCAGATCGCGGGCGCGCTGGCGCTGGGCAAGGCCTGGCACGAGTATCAAGACGATGAGCTGATTGGCGGCGTGCTGGCTTCGCTGTTGTCCTCCGGCAAGAAGTCGGTCCGCGACGCGGCGTCGGAGGCCATCGGCTGGGAGCACGGCTGGCCGCATCGCGCCGAGACGTGCAACGCCAACGCCGACGCCCTGCTCTTCGGCGACGCGCGCGGAGCGCAGGGCGGCGTGGGCCGCGAATGGGAGAAGGTTCGGCAGAACAAAGAGCTGCTGAAGCTGCCGCGCCGCGACTTCAGCTGCGCGGACAAGGCTTCGTTCCAGCCGGAGCTGTTGGAAGACTGCCGCGGCCGCTTGAGCTCGCGCGCGCTGGCCTTGAAGGCCGGCTACGCCGATGACGTCGAGCTTCGCGCCGAGACGTTCCGCGACGTGGCCCACAAGAGCTGGGCGTGCCTCGATCGCAAGAACCTGAGCCGCTTCGATCTTCGCCAGGCGACGCTCTGGGAGGCGCACCTGGAAGAAACCAATTTGGAGGAGGCCGACCTGTGCGGAGCCGATCTGCGCAACGCGCGGCTCGGCGGCGCATTCACCCCGCGCGCGAGCTTCGCGCTGGCGAACATCTACAAAGCTTCGATGGACGAGACCCTGAAGACCCGCGCCTTGGACTGCGGCGCCGTCGAGATGGACAAGGACGCCTGGCGGCTCTGGACCGACGCAGGCTTCCCGCTGCCGAAGTCGTGGGACGCGTGGCGCGGCAGCGGCTTCGCCGTCAGCTCCGCGGGCCTTCCGCTGCGTTGAGATTAGAAGCTTGTCTTGCAAGTTAGGCTGTCATGCCGTAGCCTTCGACGCATGAAGAACGGGGCCGCCGCGATCGAAGAGTTCGCCCTCTCCATCGGTTTGCTGGTGCGGCGAATCCGCACCAACGCTCCGCGCGAGCTGCAAGAGTTTTCTTGGACGCAAAAAGCCGTCCTCACCCGTCTGGAAAAAGAGGGACCCGCGACCACCGCGGACCTGGCGCGCGCCGAAAGCGTCACGCCTCAATCGATGGGAATCGCCGTCGCCTCGCTGGAAGAGATGGGACTGCTCGAACGCAAAGCGCACCCGACCGACGGCCGGCAGATGCTGATCGGCTTGAGCGCGAAAGGCGCCGCCATGCGCAAGAGCATCCGCGACGCCAAGCTGCTCTGGCTCTCTCAGGCCATCGCCAGGCTCGACAAGCAGGAGCAGGCAACGCTCTTCAAGACTTCCCAAATCATCAAGCGAATGGCGGCAG
>DATBAA010000407.1:0-2183 GCA_036271755.1 Myxococcales bacterium
TGTGCAGCGCCAATGGCGCGCGCTCGGCGGCGGCGGCGCGGGCCACCAAGGCATGGTCGCCGTTGTTGGTGCGGTTGTCTCCGTAGATCAGGACGTCGAACGGACCTCCGGCGCCCGGCTCGGGAGCGGTGGTGAACCAGCTCGAATCGTTTCCGCCCTCGACGCGATATTTATACTGAGTAGATGGCTGCAGCTCGCGCAGCGTCACCCGATGCTCCAGCGAGGCTTCGCTGATCTCCGTCGCCTGTTGATCGGGCGCGGCGGTGCCGTACCAGACGCGGCCAATGGAGGGGGTGGCGGTCATCCAGGCCACCGTGATCTGCGATGGTCCGGGGTCGAGCAGCCAGGGGCCGGAGGAGATCTGCGGCGCGGCCGCGGTCAGCATCGAATGGGGTGCGACGCCGGGCAGATCGCGCACTTTGTCGCAGGCCACCGCGAGCAGCAGGGCGAGCGCTCGCACGCCTACGGAAAGTCGCATCGCGCGACCTTAGCGTCCTACAAGTTCGGTCGCTACTTATCCGTTTCGCCGAAGCGCCCTCCGTCTGCTAGCCTTGCGGCATGCGCAACTTCCGCCTTGGTTCGATGTTCATCGTGCTTCTCGCCTCGCTCGCGGCGGCGGCTGAAGACGCTCCGCCGGCGGCACCGGCGCAGGTGACGGCCCCGGCGCACCAGAACGCGCACTTGAGCGCGGCGCAGCGCCTCTACCAGAGGCTGGACATCGACGCGGCGCTGGCCGAGCTGCAGCAGGCCGAGAACACCGCCAACGAAGACGACACCGTGCAGATCCTCATCTATCGCGGGCTCATCTTCGCTGACCAGGGCAAGACCATCGAAGCGAGCGATCAGTTCAAGCGCGCGCTGGCCATCCGCCCCTGGGCGGAGCTGCCGGCGGACACCTCGCCGCGCGTCGCCCAGACCTTCTCGGAGGCGCGCAAGTCCATCTGGGGCAGCAACCTGAAGCCGCCCAAGAAGCGCGAGGCGCAGGCTCCGGCCGCGCAGCCGCCGCAGGCCGTCCCGGCTACCACCACGCAGACCACGCCGGAAGCGCAGCCGGCCGTCTCGCCGGCCAAGTAGTTCTTTTCAGGCCGCTTTCCTGATGTGTCAGACCCCCGTGCTACATCGGGGACCATGGCCTTGAAGCGGGCTTCTCCCGGACAGACACAGCTCGATTTCACGGCCCCGCCCAGGCCGCGCGGGCCGCTCCTTGCGGTGCTGCCGGACGCGGCGCGCGTCGAGGAGCGGCTGCTGCGGCTGGCGCGAGGAACGGCCATCGTCGCGGGCAAGGCGGCCTGCAGCCTGGCCGAGCTGGAGCGCGAGCTGCTGCGGACGGCGCGGGTGGCGGTCGCTTCGCCGCTGGCGTTGATGCTCGCGCTGCGCGAAGCGGCGCTGCGCCATACGCAAGGTCCCTACTTCTCCATCCGCGAGCAGCCGGGCTATGCGCAGGCGCTGGGAGACTTGCTGGCGGCGCTCTCGCACGGCCTGCTCGAGCCTTTGGAGCTCGAGAAGCTGGACGTGCCGCATCGCGTGCGCGCGCTGGGAAAGACGCTGACCGCGGCGCGAGAGATCCTCACCGCAGCGAAGCTCGCCGACGCCGGCCTGGGCCTGCGGCTGGCCATCGAGTCCATCGAGAGCGGCGGGCCGCTGCCGGCTTTCGTGGCCGACGCTTCCGCCATGGAGCTCGAAGGCATCCTCGACTGGACTCCGCTGCGGCTGCGGCTGGTGAACGCGCTCTCGCGCCGCCTGCGGGTGAAGATCCGCCTGCCGTTCTCGGACAAGCCCGAGCTGAACGAAGCCTTGGACCCCGTGCTGCGCGCGCTGGAGAAGTCGGGAGACGGCCCGGAGCTGGAGCTGTTCGATCCTGCGCAAGGCATGCTCGCACCCTTCTTGCGCCGGCTCTTCGCGGCCCAGGGCGAGGTCGCCGACGCGCCGGTCTCGCTGGTCTCGTGCGCGTCGCCGCTGGCGCAGGCGCGCGAAGTGGCGCGGCAGTGCGCGGAGCTGTTGCGAGGCGGCGCGGCGCCGGACTCCATCGGCATCGCGGCGCGATCGCTGTCGGGCGGCATCGCCGAAGAGCTGGCGGCCTCGCTCACCCGCGCGGGCATCGCCTTTCGCGAGCGGCGCGGACGGCCCGCGCTGCCGGCGGCGCCGGTGCGGCTGGCGCTCTCCTTCTACGACCTGCTCGAGCG
>DATBAA010000408.1:0-3028 GCA_036271755.1 Myxococcales bacterium
ACCGCCTTCGCCAGCTTGTCCGGCGGCAGCGAGTAGTCAGGGATGTTGCCATCGCGCGGCGCGGCATCCAGCTCCTGCTGCGCGTAGACGTTGGCGGCATGCTCGGCGGCGGTCTCGCTGGCGCGCGCAGGCAGCGCCACAGGCAGCAGCAGGCAGAGTACGAGAATCATTCGCAGCAGGCGCATAGCTTGGGTTTCCCTCGTTGATCGTTTCTTCTTTATGACTTTTGAGTCTGCACCACCCAACCGGCACGGGCAAGCGCTTTCTTGCCAACGCCCCCCGATTTCCGCCGCCCGTCGTGCGCCGATACCCGCAGGCAGCGGCTTTCGGTACACTCAGTGTCATAGATATCCCGCGCATGGAAGTGGGCACACTTTGGTTTTTCCCCGATCTTTCGATACTCTCCCTCGCCTTACCCGCACGTCGTCTTCCCGCAAGCTCACCCCACTGGCTCTTCTGCTGGCGCTCGCCGGCCCTGCCTTCGCTGCGCAGCAACAGCCTGCCACAAGCGCCGCTTCCGCAAGCGACCCCGTCCTTGTGCAGGCAATGGAGACTGATCTGCACCGCGCATTGACCGAGCTCGGCAACACGCCCGCGCGGCCCGGCAAGGACGCACCGCAGAAGCCCTACTTCATCAGCTACTCTGTCGCCGACGCCGAGAGCGTCGTCATCACCGCGCAGTACGGCGCCATCACCGCCTCCGCCGCGCGCCATTCGCGCACTGCGGACGTGCAGGTACGCATTGGAACGCCTGCGCAGGACAACACGCACGACACGCACCGCAACAGCGCGCTCACCACCTATCCGTTGCCGCTCGCCGACGACCGCATGGCCATTGAGCGCACGCTCTGGTATGCCACCAACCAGGGCTACGGCCGCGCGCTCGACGCGCTCGAAAAAGTGAAGACCGAGCAGCAGGTCCGCGCCAAGGAAGAGGACGCCTCAGCCGACTTCTCCGCCGAGAAGCCCAGCGACGACCTCCTGCCGCCGGCCACGCAACTCAACGTCGACCGCGCTGCATGGGAGTCGCGTCTGCGCGAGATCAGCGGCATCTTCCGCAAGTATCCGAAGATCTACTACGACATGGTCTCGCTGCAGGCCACGCACCAGACCAACACGTACATCTCCAGCGAAGGTTCCAGGGTGCAGTCGCCCAACCAGGTCGCACGCCTCGTCATCGTCGCGCGCACTCGCGCAGCCGATGGCATGGACCTCTTTCGCGACGAGACCTTTGAGGCCGACGCCACCGGCAACCTGCCGCCGCAGAGCGAGGTGCTCGCGAAGACTGAAGCCCTCGCGAAGAACCTCGACGCGCTGCGCACCGCGCCGATCACCGAGCCTTACAACGGCCCCGCGATCCTCTCCGGCCGCGCCGCCGCGGTCTTCTTCCACGAGGTCCTGGGCCATCGCTTGGAAGGCCAGCGCCAGCGCGGAGACGACGAAGGCCAGACCTTCACCAAGCTGATGGGCAAACCCATTCTGCCCAGCTTCCTCTCCGTAGCGGACGACCCCACGCTCGCGACCTTCGACGGCCATCCGCTCAGCGGCCACTATCTCTTCGACGACGAAGGCGAGCCTGCACGCAAGGTGAACCTGGTCGACGACGGCGTGCTCAAGACCTTCCTCATGTCACGCCTGCCTGTCGCCGGCTTCTCCAGCTCCAACGGCCACGGCCGCGCGGAGACGGGCAAGATGCCCACTGGCCGCCAGGGCAACCTCATCGTCACCTCCGACAAGACCGTCAGCGACGCCGCGCTGCGCGAGATGCTGAAGGCCGAAGCGAAGAAGCAGGGCAAAGCCTACGGCCTGTTCTTTGAGGACATCAGCTCCGGCTTCGCAGTCACCACGCGCCGCTCGCCACAGGCCTTCCAGGTCATCCCACTGGTGGTCTACCGCGTCTTCGTCGATGGCCGCCCCGACGAGCTTGTGCGCGGTGTCAGCATCGTCGGCACACCGCAGGCTGCGCTCAACCGCATTATGGCGACCGACGATCACCCCGACATCTTCAACGGCATCTGCGGCGCAGAGAGCGGCTCCGTCCCCGTCAGCGCCATTGCTCCCGCCATGCTCGTCAGCGAGATTGAAACCCAGCGCCAGGCGCAGGGCACCTCGCGTCCGCCCATCGTCGACCCGCCACCGCTGGACGACGCGCCAACCGCAACAGCCACACCGAAGGGAGGCCGCTAATGCGAATTCTCTCTACACTTCTCATCCTCGGCTTCACCACGGCGCCAGTGCTCGCACAGGTTGCGGACACCAAGCCTGATACACCGAGCGCCATCGCCGCCACCACCAAGGTCACTGACCCACTGCTGCTCGCGATGCAGCAGGAGTTGCAACGCGAGCAGGCGAAGCTTGTTCTGCCCGGCCTGCAGCGGCCTTATTACATGCAGTATCGGCTCGAAGATATCGCCACCTGGGAGGCTGTCGCCAACTACGGCGCGCTCACCAGCGAGAACGCCAACCATCAGCGCGTCGTTCGTGTCGAGGTCCGTATCGGCGACTACACCTCCGACTCCAGCTCCGCGCGGGGTGAAGGCAGCCTGCAGCTCGCGCCCGAGGACAACGATCCCGACGCGCTGAAGTACGCGCTGTGGACCGCGACCGACGAGGCCTACAAGAGCGCCCTGCGCGCCTACGCCACCAAGCAGGCCACGCTGAAGCAGTTCCAGACGTCACCCACCGCCAGCGACTTCACGCCCGCCAAGCCCGTCACGGAGATCGAGCCCGTCCTCACACTCGAGATCGACCGCGACGAATGGAAGCACCGCCTCGTCGATGCCAGCGGCCTCTTCGCCTCCTCACCCGAGACGCGCGGCTTCGCCAACACCGTGCAGGGCTCCACAGCCAGCGTCACCGCCATCGTCATCAACCGCTACACCGTCTCCACTGACGGCACCACCATGCGCCACAGTTATGCCGAGTACTCCGACTCCATCTCCATCGCAGGCCAGGCCTCCGATGGCATGGAACTGGCCCGCGCCAACGGTTCCACTGCTACCACTGCCGCAGGCCTCGAAGACGCAGC
>DATBAA010000409.1:0-8518 GCA_036271755.1 Myxococcales bacterium
TTTATGACGCGCTTGCCGAACAGGATGATGTGAGAAAGAAAAACTACCTGAAGGAATTGGCTACGTCAGTCAAGACGCTCGATGACTTCAAATCATCATTGAACGAGATCCAAAACCATCGAGTAATCATACTGGCTCATCCCGGTGCTTCGTCGCTCTCGGCCATCATTCGCGACCGCGGCAGTAATGAGCGTGGCGTCATCGTATTCACGGCGAAGTGGGCAACCGATGCGCAGCCCGATCACAGACTGTACGGCGTCATCGACCGCAAAACGCACGGGGAGTTGTTCCGGGTGCTAGACGGGTATGTGCCTGAGTTGATCAAGCCAAACGTCACAATGGAACTGCCCCAGCTGGTCGAGATACTGAAAAAGCGATGCGAGGCAAACCACATCAAGTGGGCAGATTTGCGTGACCTGAACTAGCCAAATCCGGGCAGAAGCTCGTTCAATGAGCCAAGAGCTCGCTCAGCCGGGCGGCCGCAGGTTGACCTCTTGATAGGTCGCGGCCTTCCATTCGCCGGCCTGCAAGACCCAGACGGCCGAGGCCATCATGTAATCCTCGGGCAGCTCCTTGCCTTTCAACGAGTAGCGAGCCCGGATCTTGTAGCGAATCAATGCCGTCGTCCTCGAGACCAACGTGACGGCGACCTCCGTCATTTGATAGTCGCCGAGGGTGTAGTCATCCAGGGCCACGAGCTGATCGGCGAGCGTATTGACGGCGCCGCTGGCGGTGATCTCGTAGAAGCCCGGCAGGCACAGCTCTTTGTAGGCCTTCTTGTCGTGCGTTTTCCAAGCCTGCAGCGAGGCTTTCTCACGCTCTATGACTCGCAGCTTGATGGCGGCTTCGCCGGAAGGGGCCGCGGATGAAGCGGGAAGCGAAGCCAGGCAGATCAAGAGGCAGCCAGTCCAGCGCGAGCTAGCCATCAGACGTCTCCCCCGCTGCCTGCGCGCTTCGTCCTGGCCAACTTCCAACCAACGCCGAGCAGCCAGCTGACCGGGGCGGCCAACAGATCGCGCCATTCGATATGATCTGAGCTGTAGTAGTCGAGGCCCGGGACGCCGAAATGCCGCTGCGCATTCGTCCGCACGTACGCCAGGGCATGCGCGACCTCGCGCGGTGTGGCGAGCAAGTGCGAATGATAGTGGTCGTCGAACAGGCTGCCCTTGCGCGCGAGCACCTTGTTGAGTGCCTTCGCCAATCGGATGCAGAGCCCCTGCATTCCGCGAGAAAGAGCCTGGCCGTCGTCGGCCTCGACGATCAGATGCAGGTGATCGCCGAGCACCGAGAACTTCACCAACCGAAGCGAATGCTTCGCTTGTAGAGCTTTGAAGCTGCGGCGGATGGCGCTGAAGCGGCGCGAGGAGCGCAGGCTCGGGACGTCCTCGCGGACGCGGAGGGTAACGTGCGCCGGAGTCGGCCGGGAGAACGACGGGCGGGCGTCGTGCGACACGCGGTCGCCCTTCGGGCGGCCCGCACCTTTGCGGCGCCCTCCGTGGGTAGGAAACTCCAACTGCACGGGCTCCTTGGACATGAAAGCAGGATATATTTTTCAGGCATCGCCGTCAAGCCGATGATTCATGCGAAGCCAGGAGCGGCGAACAGCCCAGGAGAGATCTGGCGTGCGGACTTCTTGATCGAGACATCCGCCTTGGGATGCGCGGCCGACGACCTGCATTTCTACGGGAGGCTTGCCCGACAGCTACACAAGATGACAACCAAACCGGAATATGGACGGGCGTAGAGCTGCAGCACGGGAAGCTGAAGCTCGACGGATCTGCCTGATCGACGATCTGGCGGCGCTGCCCCCGGCGGCGGCGGAAGTCATCAGCCTTTCGGGAATTGACACAACTATCTTCACGCGCCGAGGATTGCCGCATGCGCACGGGAATCCTTCGATCGACGGCCAGCCACTGTGGATGCGCGAAGCCCGGCGGACATTGTGCTTGCGCCAAATCGGAACCAAAGCCGCAATTCAAACCGGATTACAGCTCCGGCTCATACAGCCGAGGCACCGGCGAGGTGTCGACGACCCCGACCCCCATCGGGGCAGCGCGCAGCTTCGACTTCGCGAAGATTTCCGTGAACGCACCGCAAGTGCCTGCTCCGTTCTTCGACGGCAAATCAGCCCAGGCCAAGGCAGGCGACGCTCCCGCGAAGACCGCTCCCACGCCGCGGGGCTGTTACGACAAATGCGGGGGCCAAGAGTACGGCAGCTTCGAGTGCAAGCTTGGACCGGATGGGCTGCCCACGGCCACCGTCGATGTGATCATCCGCGAAAAAGATCCATGCGTCGCGCCGTGCGTGAAGGAGCACGAGCAACGTCACGTCCGCGATTTGACGCCAGTCTGCAGCAAGGTCGCTTCATGTCTCAAGCATGCTCGCGGTAACGAGAGCAAGCAGGATGCGTGTCTCGACGCGTACGAAAGTTCGGTCAAGCAGACCAAGAACGGAACCGAATGCGCGGCCTATCAGGTCGAGCTCGACTGCCTGGCCCGACGCGCCGGCACTTCAGCGTGCAAGAACAATCCCAAGTTGAAAGAGCATGTCGCGCTCGCGCATTGCTATCACGATTGTTTTTGCGCTTAGACGCGGACGCGCGATTCGCCGCCTTGCGAGTCGTCTGGTGATAAGAGCAACGTCATGACCAAGACCATCGCCGCCGGAGCGCTGCTGACGCTGTCCGTCGCAACTTTCGCCTTCGCGCAGAAGAAGCAGGCCAGCCCGCCGGCCCAGACCTCCGCGACCTTCGGCGGCAAGGCCGTCAAGATCGACTACTCCGCGCCGTCGGTCCGGGGCCGCAAGATCTTCGGCGACCTGGTGCCGCTGGGCAAGGTGTGGCGGACGGGGGCAAACGCCTCGACGACGCTGACCACGGACGTCAACCTGGAGATGAAGGGCCTCAAGATCCCCAAGGGCAAGTACTCGCTCTACTCCGTTCCGCGCGACGGCGGCTTCACGCTGATCGTGAACAAGCAGACCGGCCAGTGGGGCACCGACTTCGACGCCACGCAGGACCTGGGCCGCGTCGAGCTGGACGCAGGCAAGGCGGACGCGTCCGTCGAGACCATGGTCATCACGCTGAAGGCCGCGGGCGACGCGAAGGGCACTCTGACGATTGCCTGGGACAAGCTGACCGCATCCGCGCCGTTCACCGCGCAGTAATCGATAACTTGGACGCGCTCACGATAACGCGCTGAACCTTTCAACCAGCTTCCTCTTCTTCTAAGCGTTTCTTCATGGGCGTTCCGAAGCTGGACCCGCGCCGCCTGATCGCGCCGCGCCTCTCCCTGACCGCCTCGGGAACCGCGAACACATTGCGCGGGGCCGGGCAGGATCGCGACGCGACGCCTCCCCGGCGGATCGTGCCGGGCGGTGCGCGCGGGCCGGCCGGCAGCCTGATCTGGATTCTGCGCTTCGGCGTCGCGATGGAGTTCATCGGGCATGGCGCGCTGGGGCTGAACCATCCGCCTGCGTGGGTGAGCTACTTCGCCGTGCTCGGCATCGGGCAGAGCTTCGCGCTGCGTTGCATGCCGTTCGTCGGCGGGCTCGACATCCTGATGGGAGCGCTGGTCCTCATCCTGCCCATCCGCGCGGTGGTGGGTTGGATGACCTTCTGGGGCATCTGGACGGCGGTGCTGCGCCCGCTCGCGCACGAGCCGTTCTGGGAGGCCGTCGAACGGGCCGGCAACTACGGCGCGCCGCTCGCGCTGCTCGCCCTGCTGCTCTGGGCGCGCGAAACGCCGCACCTCTCGGACCAGCGCCGCCTTTCCCTGGGTTGGGTGCTGCGGCTCACCACCGCGCTCCTGCTGCTCGGGCACGGCGCGCTCGGCTGGCCGGTTCACAAGGCGATCCTCGCCGCGCACTACGCGGCCGTCGGCCTTCCCGCGGCGATCGAGCCCTGGATCGGCGTCTTCGAGATCCTCCTCGCCGCTGCCGTGCTGGTGCGGCCTGCCGCCGGGCTGCTCTGGTTCGTGTTCGCGTGGAAGCTGGCCACCGAGCTGCTCTCGCCCATCTCCGGCGCGCCGTTCTGGGTCTTCGTCGAGCATGGCGGCAGCTATGCCGCGCCACTGGCGCTCATCTGGCTCACGAGATCGAGAACCGCCCGCCGGGTCTAGAACCCGCGCGCCGCCGCGGAGCCGGGGACATACGCCGGGCCCATCTGCATGCGAATGCCGCTCTCGCCGCCGATGAGCAGGAACGAGAAGTTCATCTTCACGAGGCCGTCCGCCTGGATGAGCCCCGCCGGCGGATTGGGAAAGCGCTCCACCTGCCGGAAGGCGTCCACCGCGACCTCGTCCAGATAGGCCACGCCGCTGGAGGCCTCGACCCGCACGTCCTTCACCTCGCCGTCCTTGTCGATGACGTACTCGACGATGGTGCGGCGGTCCTTGAAGCCGTAGATGCGGCCCGTGGGGTCGCGCGCCATCTGCGCGTCCTGGACCTTCTGCGCCCAGACCCGGCCGACCGTCTCCTTGATGCGGTTCAGGTAGGAGGCGAACTTGAAGCCGCGGGCGTTGAGGAAGGTGCCTTCGCCCTCTTCGACGCCGCGCAGCTCGTCGGCCATGGGGCCGCCTTCGATGGGCCCCGCCGCGCCGATGGGCTGATCGAGCTTCAGCTTCAGCGGAGCCAGCTGGCCGGGCAGCCCCGGTTTGGCGCCGGGCTCGCCCTGGCCGATGTTGGAACTCTGCGCGTCGCGCCCGGGCTGGGCCATGGCGAGGCGCTTGCCCTTGCCTTTGACCTCGTCGCTGGAGTCGCGGTTGCGCAAGGTGCCGTTGGCGGCCTCCTTCGCGTGCAGCGAGGCCGTGCGATCCTTGCTGGGCAGCTCCATCGCCTGCTTCTTGCGCAGCTCTACCGCGCCGCCGCCCTCGCCTCCTTCGCCGGGCTTCTCGCTCATGGCGGGCGCGCCTTCGCCGGCGGAGTCCTTGCGGCCCTCTTTCACCGTCTTGTTGAGCGCGTTCTTGTTGAAGGCCGACGCGTCCCTGGCCCGCGTCTCCTTCTCCACCCGGCTGTCGAACTCGGCCAGGTATTTGGTGTCCTTGAGCGGCGCGCGGCCGTCCTCGGGCTTGGGCAGCGACACCAGCTGGCCCTTCAGCTTCAGGGCGTCTGACTTCTTTTCCTCGTCGGTCTTCTTCTCTTCGGGAGGCTTCAGCTTGTTGGGCACGGTCTGCTGCCCCGAGGAGTTGAAGTTGTCCGCGGCGCGCGCCTGAGCCTGGCGGTTCAAGATGTCCTGGAACTGCGCCCGGGTGATGATGCTGACGCCCTGCTTGTGCTGCGGCCCCTTGAAGATGGCGTCCTGCGCCACGAACGGCAGCACCAGCACGTGCGCCAGCACCGAGACGGCGATGGCGGTTCCGAGGCGGCTACCACGCCGCACGGGCTTCTGAGGCAGGGACATTCGACGCGCATTGTAATGCGGAGATCGCGGTGCGGGCGAGTGACCTTTGGGCGGAGGCACCCCCTCAGGCACGAATCTGGACGAATCTGGCTGCACGTTTTCCGAACACCTCTCGCCGGCTAGTAAATCCGCACCGGTTTGGCGCCCGAATAGTACCACCCCAAGATGTTTTTATATGTTGCGCCCCGCTCGGCCCGTCCGATGGCGCCCGTCTGGCACATTCCGCTGCCGTGGCCCCAGCCGCCGCCGGTGAAGACCCAGGTCTCGCCCTGCTTTTCCACCACGAACATGCCGCTGTTGAGGTTGTGGAAGAGGCGCCTGATGGGCAGCTCGCCGTACACCCGGGCAACCGACTTCTCGCCGTGGATGCGCAAGGCCCTGGCCCTCCCGGAGACGCCGCGACCCTCGACGGCCATGGCCTGGACGCTGCCGACGTTGAGGTGGGCGCAGACAGCGTCGACCTCGGCCTTGGTGAAGCTCTTGTGCCAGCGGACCTTGTCGGCCTTGGCTAGGCCGCTGAGCGAGCAGTAGGTGGGCACCGGGTCCAGCTTGACGAACTTGCCCACCAGCGCGGCGCCGATGCCGTTGACGAAGGGCCCCATGCCCTTGGCGTTGGGGGCGAAGTCGGGGCGGCCGCGCAGCGACGGGTCCGCGGGTCCGCCCCAGACGGCGTCGTTGTCTTCGGTGAAGCCGCCGCAGACGGCCGAGTAGACCGAGTCGACCAGCCGGCTGTGGCCGCCGCCGCTTTCGGCGAAGAGGGCCTCTCCGCGCGTGTCGTCGCAGGCCCTGTCCGGGCCGCGCTCCTCGGCGGCGAGGCCGCGATACACTTGGCAGTGCTGTTCGGCGCAGAGCAGGTAGGGGTCGCCCAGGTGGCGCGCGCCGATCTTGGCCAGCACCTCTCCGCGGGCGGTGACGGCCTGGGCTTTCAACGCCTCGAGGTGGGCCTTGGCGAAGATCTCGCTGGGCACCACGCCCTTCACCAGCCGCTCCATCGGCAGCGCCGCCACCACCGCCAGCTTTCCCTGGGCGTCGATGGTGGCGAAGAGGCGGCCCGGATAGGTGCGCTTCTCGAAGCCGTGGAAGCTGTAGCCCATGCCGAACTCGACCTCGTCGACGGCCACTCCCAGCTCGCTGCGCAGCTCCAGGGCGCTGTCGCCCGCCGCCAGGACCTTCCCAGAATCGTCTGAGAGCTCGATGCGGCCGCGCGGCCGGTGCGCCAGCTCGCGATACAACTGCGTGCGAATGCCGAACTTTTTCTCGATCTCCTCCGCCTGGGCGCGCGCCGAGGCTTCGGTGGCGTCGCCCTCGGCCAGGATGGCGTAGCGCCGCGTGTCCACCACGTGGCCGGCGATTCCGTAGGCCTCGCCGACGGTGGCGATGCGGACCGGCACGCCCCGCTCGCCCCAGTGGATCTTGGCGTGCTGGACGGCCTGCTTGTCCTCGAAGCGCAGCTGCTCGAGCTCCACCCAGGTGGCGCCGACGCCCGGAACGCCTTCCACGAGCTTCAGGGTCAGCTTGCCCTGCGGGGCGCTGCCGGCCGCAAGGTGCTCACCCTTCTCGTTGCGGGCGAAGATCGCGCACGGCCCCAGCGCGCGCAACGTGACCTGCTGCCGGCCTTCGACGACGCGGACGGTGATGAGCGGCTGGCCGTGATCGAAGCTGAGCCGCCGCGAGTAGAGGATCTCCAGCGGATCGTCGGGCGCGGGAACGCCGAGGAACAGCTCTTCCGCGGGGCGCTGGCTGGCCGGCGGACCGCCCTGGCCTCGCGCCGCGCGCGCGAAGGCCGCTCCTATCAGCGCGAGAAAGCTTCGCCTCGTGCTCACCGCTGGCCTTCAACGTACCGCTTGAAGGCATCTCTCAGACGTTTTGCGACGGGCCCCGGCTTGCCGTCGCCGACGGGCCGCTTCGGCTCCCCGGTCGACTCGAGGAAGATCAGCTGCGTCACCGGCATCACCTCGCGAATGGTGCTGGTCAGGAAGACCTCGTCCGCGGCAGCCAGCGCCTCTGGTCCGTGCGGCTCCTCGCGCGTGAGCAGGCCCTCGCGCTGGGCCACGATGAGCGTCACCGCGCGCGTCACGCCTTCGAGCATGCCCAGCCGCAGCGGCGGCGTCACGATGACGTTGTTGTGCACGAAGAAGATGTTGGAGGTGGTGGCCTCGGTGACGCGCCCCTGCAGGTCGAGCAGCACCGCGTCGTCCGCGCCGGCGGCGTGCGCTTCCCGGAGCGCCATCACGTTGTTCAAGTAGTTGCCCGTCTTGAGCGCCGGATCGAGCGTCTGCGGCGAGTTGCGCCGGGTCCGCGCGACGGCAAGGCTCAGACCCTTCTCGTACTGGGCTTCGGTCGGGAGAACCAGCGGCCGGATCATGAAGATGAGCCGGCTCTGGCTGCCGGCCAGGTGCGCGCCCAGCCCGAACTCGCCGTCGCCGCGGGTGACGATGATGCGCGCGTACGACTCTGGGTTCTTGGCCGCGTCGAGAGTCCTCTGCAACTCGTCGATGACTTTCTGCCTCGGCGGCAGCACGAGCCCGATACGCTCCGCGCTCTGCTCCATACGCTTCAGGTGCCGGTCCAGCTCGAAGACCCGCCCGCCGTAGGTGCGGACCACCTCGTAGACCGAGTCGCCGTAGAGGAACCCGCGGTCCATCACGGGCACCACGGCCTCTTCGGGCGGGCACAGCTTCCCTTCGACGTTCAAGAGTACGGGCACCTCTGGTTGCTACCCTTGGCGGCGCCTGGGCGCAACCACCTGGAAGATTGCCGGTGCAACAGCGGATGGACTTGGTGTAGAAGGCGTGCCGCCCTTTTCACGAGTCGCTAGCTCAGCTGGTAGAGCACCGGCCTTTTAAGCCGAGGGTCCTGGGTTCGATCCCCAGGCGACTCACTCCAATTCTCCCTCTGAGAATCAATCGACCGCTCCGGCTTTCGAGGCGCTCGCTCAGGCTCCGTCAGCAAACTGTCAGCAAATGGAGCCAGATTTTTCGGTCCAATGCGCGTCACGGCGTCGCGCAAATCGTCGAGCGCCAGGTGACCGTAAGTGCCGGTCGTGGTGGTCACCGAAGCGTGCCGCAGGATGCGCTGCACGCGGTGCGCATCGACGCCCGCGCGGAGCATCAGCGTGGC
>DATBAA010000410.1:0-6798 GCA_036271755.1 Myxococcales bacterium
CCGACGAGCCGCTGCGCGACGACCTGCTGGGCCTCGCCATCGGCCTTCCCGACGAGTCGGTCTACGTGCCGCTTGGACATCGCCCGCCCGGCGCTTCCGGCGCGCTCTCCTTCTCCTTTGCCGCGGGCACAAGCGCTCCGCCCGAAGCCACGCCGGAGATGGATTCGAAGAAGGCGCTCGAGCTCTTGCGGCCGTTCCTCGAGGACGAGAAGGTCCTCAAGGACGGCCATGATCTGAAGCGCGAGCTGGTGGCCTGGCAGCGAGCGGGCGTGAAGCTGCGCGGCCTGGGCATCGACTCGCGGCTGGCGAGCTACCTGCTCGACCCCACCGGCCGCGACCACTCGCTGCAGCAGACGGCGCGCGAGCGCATCTCCTGCGAGCTGCCGCTCTTGAAAGAGGTGTCCGAGCGCAGCGGCAAAGGCAAGAAGGCGACGCCGCTGCCGGAGATTCCAGTCGAGGAGATGTCCGCCGCGGCTTGCGCGCTGGTGGAGGGCGCCCGGCGGCTCTCGGACGCGCTGGGCGAGGACCTGCGCGCCGACGCCGAGCTGTGGAAGTTGTACAGCGAGCTGGAGCTGCCGCTCTCGCGCGTGCTGGCCGACTTGGAGCTGATCGGCATCCGCATCGACGTGCCGCGTTTGGAAGAGCTGTCGCGCGAGACCGCGAAGCAGATCGACTCGTTGCTGCAGGAGATCTTTCAGCTGGCCGGCACCGAGTTCTCGCCGGCGTCGAATCTGCAGCTCGCGGACGTTTTGTACAAACGGCTCGGACTGCCCGTGCTCAAGCGCGGCAAGACCGGCCCGTCGACCGACCAGGAAGTTCTCGAAGAGCTGGCGGAGCAGCACGCCATTCCGGCCAAGATCCTCGAGCACCGCCAGCTGACGAAGCTGAAGAGCACCTATCTGGACGCGCTGCCGGCCGTGCTGGGCAAGGACGGGCGGCTGCACACCACCTTCGACCAGGCCGTGGCCGCCACCGGCCGGCTCTCCAGCGTCAACCCCAACTTGCAGAACATTCCCATCCGCACGCCGGTGGGCGCGCGCATCCGCGAGGCGTTCATTCCCGAGCCGGGCTGGGTGCTCTTGAGCGCCGACTATTCGCAGATCGAGCTGCGCGTGCTGGCGCACATCTCGGGCGATCCGGTGCTGCGGGCCAGCTTCGAATCGGGCGAGGATCTGCACGCGCGCACGGCTGGAGAGACGTTTGGCATTCCGCCCGCCGAGGTGTCGCGGCAGCAGCGCGACATCGCCAAGATGATCAACTACGGCATCGCCTACGGCCTCTCCGCGTTCGGCCTCGCGCACCGCCTGAGCCTGCCGCGCACGGAGGCGGCCGACATCATCAACCGCTACTTCGCGCGCTATCAAAAGGTAAAGGAGTGGCTGGACGGCATCACCGAAGAGGCGCGCAAGACCGGCATGGTGAAGACGCTCTTCGGCCGCCGCCGCTACCTGCCAGACATCAACAGCAAGAACATGAGCGCCCGCAGCGCCGCCGAGCGCACCGCGGTGAACACGCCCATCCAGGGCACCGCGGCAGACCTGGTGAAGCGCGCCATGCTGCTGGTCGACGGAGCCATCGCCGCCGCCAACCTGAAAGCGCGCATGCTGCTCCAGGTCCATGACGAGCTCGTGGTCGAGGCGCCGCAAGAGGAGGCAGCGCGCGTCGGACCGCTGCTCAAGGCGCAGATGGAGAGCGCCGCGCAGCTGGCCGTTCCGCTGGTGGTCGACCTGGGCGAGGGAAGCACCTGGGGCCAGGCGCACTGATGACGCGGGTCACCGTCCTCGTCGACGGCCGGCAAGAGCTGTCGCACCTGAGCTGGCTCTATGCCGGCCTGGGAATGCTCGCGGCCAACAAAGAGCTGGAGCTGCGCTTCCGGCCGCTGGCGAGCAAGGCGCTGCCGGCCGGAAACGTCTTCGCGCAGGTGGAAGTGCAGAGCGGCTCGAAGACGTCGCAGGTCTTGTTCGATTTCAAGGATCAATCAAACGTCTTCTGCGACGAGCTGCGGCCGGACTTCTACTTCAAGCGCAGCTTCGTAGCCGCGGAGGCCGGAAACAGAGCCATTCTTCCCTTCGGCATGCCTTTCGCCTGCCACTACCCGGGAGACTTGACGGCCGTCGCGCGCGGCCTGCTCGAGAGCGGCCTGCCCTGGACGACGCGGCTGCGGCGCTTCCAGCAGTACACGCGCATCGCCGACGTTCGCGCCTTCGCGGCCAGCGCGCCTGCCGCCAAAGCGCGGCGGGTGATCTTCCAGACCCGCCTCTGGGAGCCGCACGAGGTGCCCGGCGACGACCTGGACGCCGTCAACCAGCCCCGCGTCAGCCTCATCCACCGCCTGCGGCGAGAGCTGGGCAGCCGGTTTCTCGGCGGCCTCGTGCCCACCGCGCGGGCCCGCCGCGACCATCCAGACCTGGTGCGCGAAGACGGCGTCAAACGCAAAGCCTATCTGGCGCTGATGCGGGGAAGCGCGGTGGGCATCTCCACCCGCGGCCTCTTTCATTCGACGCCTTGGAAGCTGAGCGAATACTTCTCGACCGGCATCGCCGTGGTCAGCCAGCCCATCGCCAACACCCCGCTCGACCCGTTGATCGAAGGAAAGCACCTGCTGACCTTTCGCTCCGAAGACGAATGCCTGCGGCAATGCATCCTGCTGCTCGACAATCCGGACGAGGCCGCGCGAATGCAGGTGGCCAGCCGCGGCTATTATGAAAGCTCGATCGAGCCCGCGGCCGCGGTCCGCCGCTGCCTGCAAAGAGTGACCGCGCCGTGAAAGTCACAGGCCTCTGCGGCAGCCTGCGCCAGGGCTCGTCCAACCTCTTGTTGTTGCGCGCGGCAGCGGCGAATGCGCCGCCGGGAATGATTGTCGATATCTACGAAGATCTAGGAACGCTGCCCTGGTTCAACCCCGATCTGGACGAAGAGGGCTCGGTGCCGCCCGCGCCGGTGGCCGCCCTGCGCGCGCTGCTCGCCGCCTCCGACGCCTTCATCATCTGCGGCCCCGAATATGCCCACGGCATTCCCGGTGCGCTCAAAAACGGGCTCGACTGGCTCGTTTCCTGCGCGGAGCTGACCGGCAAGCCGGTGGCGCTCTTCAATGCTTCGGCCGCCGGGGGCGAGTTCGCGCAGCGCGCGCTCCTGGAAGTATTGAGCGCCATGTCCTGGCCGGTCTCGCACAGCGCCAGCCTGCTCACGCCCTTCCTGCGCAAGAAGCTGAACCCCAGCGGCCCCTTCGACGACCCGGTGCTGACGGGCCCGCTGCACAGAGCGCTGGCCGCGCTGGCGGACGAGATCCTCAAGGCGCGAACTTCGCGATGAGCGGACCAAAAGCCGCATCCACCGCCGGTCCCGTCGACGGGCTCGCGGCGTTGCTCACCACCACCAGCGCGAGATTCCGCGACGGAGCCAGCCAGGCGTCGGCCCACCAGAAGGTGTTGCTGCCGACATGGTTCAAGGCCGCGCCGTTGGCCCAGCTTCGCGTGGTGACGATCCAGCCTGCCGCATAGTCACCTCCCGCCGGCGGAGTCTGCAGCCGCTGCATCGTCGCGGCCGTCACCAAGCTCTCCTCGCCGCGAGCGCCCGCCAGCTGCTGGCCCAGGAACTTGCCCCACGAAGCCAACGGGCAGTGGACGGTGCCCGCGGGCCCCAGCGACGGCGGGTTGTCGGCGGAGGGCCCGGGCTGCATCGGGATCAAGCTGTTGCCGCTGGTGGCATGCCCCCAGGGCTGGTCGACGGCGTTGGGGCTTCCGGGAGCGCCGAACCCGCAACCTTCCATTTGTAATGGAGCGAACAACTCACTCTGGATGAGCTGCTCCCAGGTCGCGCCCGCCACCCGCTCGAGCGCCGCGCCCGCCATCATGTATCCGGCGTTGGCATAGACATAGGTGCCGGGCGCTTGCGCCGGCGGCCGGGCCAGCATGGCGCGAACGGCCTTCAGGCGAGCGCCCGGCGCGCTTCCATCCGCCCACATCTGCGACCAGATATCGGCCGGCACGTCGCCGGGAGCGCCGCCGCGGTGCTGCAGCAGCTGAAGCAGCGTGACGTCCCGATAACCGGCGTCGATGGTCTCGCCGGCGAAGAGCGCACCCAGCGTATCCTCGAAATGCAGCTGCTTACGGTCTACGTAAAGGCCGATCAAAGTAGCCGTCATGGCTTTGGTATCCGAGCCGAGGTGCCATTGGTCGGAGATTGTTGCCTTTATCGGGTCGCCGAGCTTGCGAACGCCCGTGACTCCAATGCCAATCAGGGTATTTCCTTGAAAGACCGCGGCGGCCATTGCTGGAACATTGCCGCTGGCGCGGAATGATTCCAATCCGGCGGAGAGATCGGCCGGTCCGTTCCCAGCCTGCGCAGGTGACGAATTCGAGGCGCGGCAAGCCGTCACGGCCAGCGCTGCATAAATTGCCGAAACCCAACGGTGATTTATCCGCACGTCAGTTCCCATACGAATAGTTGTCCCATGGTTTGCCCGTGCGGGGTTTTCACCGTCGTAAGCAACATCTGTGAACTTTCCCCCTCGAAGGAACTCGGAAATGACTCTGCGACTCCAGACCCTGTCCATGTTGGCGCTACTCTCCGTCGTGGCTTGCGGAGGCGCTACTCAGCAGAGCGGCTCGCAGGCGAGCGACACGCAGCCGCGCATCGGCATCTCGACGGCTTCCAAGGGCGGCGGCAGCGGCGGAGGAGGCGGCGGCCCTACCGCGCCCGCTCCGACTCCTACGCCGACGCCGACGCCGACCCCGACTCCTACGCCCACGCCGACTCCGACCCCAACTCCCACGCCGACCCCTACGCCCACGCCGACCCCTACGCCCACGCCGACTCCGACTCCGGTGTCGCCGGCCCCCGGCGGCGGCACGCAGGTTCCCCCGAAGTCCAGCAGCGACGCGGCCGCCTGGTTCTTCAACAACCCGGGTAGCATGACCGGCATCACCCCCAACATCGACTTCAGCGACATGCCGGGCTTCGTGGTCGGCGCAATCCCCCAGGGCAGCACCCGCACCGGCACCGAGGTCGTCTACAACATCAGCAAGAAGTCCACGCTGGTCATCACCGGCGTCTCCATCGTCGGCCCGAACGCCAGCGACTTCTCCGTGCCCGCCAGTGAGATCCTGCTCGCGCTGACCAACATCCTGCCCGGCAACAAGAGCGCGGCTGACGTCCTCCACGTCAACTTCACCCCGAGCGGCGAAGGCGTCCGCACCGCGGCGCTGCAAGTAAGCTCGCTGCTGGGTACCGTGCAGGTGACCCTGACCGGCGTCGGCTTGACGAACCAGCCGAGCATCGGCGCGTCCAACTTCACCCCCCTGAACTTCCTGCCCGGAGAGGCGTCCTCGAACATCGCCCTGCAGAACAGCGGCGGCGGCACCCTGACCCTCAACAGCGTCAGCATCGGCGGCACCAACCCCGAGGCCTTCCAGCTCTCGGTGACCAACAACGGGTTCGGCAACTGCTTCCCGGGCGTCCTGCTGGCGCCGAAGTCGTTCTGCTTCATCGGCCTCGGCCTCGCGCCGGATGCGGTTGGCCCGGCGAGCGCCACGCTCATCATCGACTCGAGCGATCCTGTGACGCCTGAGGCGGTCATCCCGCTGACGCTCAGCGCCCCGTAAGCAATTCGTACAAACAGTTTGGAAGCGCCCGGGCGGACACCTCGCCCGGGCGTTTCTGCGTTTGAGGGTTACTTCAGCTTCAGCTGCTTCTTGACCAGCTTCGTCAGCTCGCCGGTCTCGTGCATCGATTCGGCGTCCTCCACCTCGAGCAAGTGCAGCTTCTGCCCCTGGCCGGCCGTGACGGTAGCGACCGGCTGGTTCTTGGCCGGGGCCTTGCGCGGCGGCACCCAGGTTCCCACCAGCTTGCCCTTCTCGCTGAGGACGATGACCTTGCTCATAGCGGGTCCTGGATATTGAGATTGTAGCTGACCGCCTGCGAGCCGGGGTTGCGGATGGTGACCAGGTACGAAAGGCTGTTGTCGCTGCTCGCCACCACCGACTGACTGACCACCTCGAGCCGTACGGAACCCAGGATGTCATCCTGGATGTTGGGCGCCTGGATGACGATGCGCCGGTCCTGCCCGAACGCGCCGAACGAAGTGGTCCAGGTGACCGTGGTTCCCGGCTGCTGCCGGAAGAGCCCGCCGACCGATACGAAGAGTGACATGGGCCGGGTTTAAGCACTGATGGGAGAGCGAAAACAAGCCAGTGTAATCATGCAGGTGGGGGCTGGACTGACCTCCTGCGGCCACGTCCCAGGGGCACGCGCTCGAACCCGGACTCGACCACCTCGAGCAGGCGTTCCCGAAGGCGTGTCGCGCAGGGTGAACGCAACCAGCGGCGGCTCCTCCTGCGAATAGTCCACGCCCGGCTCGATGGCGTACGGGTTCCAGCGGAGCGAGAAGGTGTGCTCCAAGGCAAAACCTCACCGCGAAGCGCGAAGGTCGCGACGAAAAACGAAGGCAAAATTTTGGTTTTTCCTTCGCGAACTTTGCGTGCTTCGCGGTGAATGCTTTTACTGTAGGTCGATGCTGGCGGTGCCGTGGCCGCTGCCGCTCATGGCCACGCCCTGCACGGCCTTTGCGACGCAGGCCGCGGTGCGCTCGTCGTGCAGCGAATCGATGAGGACTTGCGGGTCCGCGATACGGCCGGCGCGAAGGTCGAAGCCCAGCACCAGGCTGCCGCCGTGCTGCGCGTTCGCCGCGCACTTGTCGAGCTGCGCGCGCGCCGGGCCGAGCCGGCTGCGGCCCTCGTCGTCGGGGGCGTTCAGCTCGGATTCGAGCGAGACCTTCTCCACCTGAAGCTTGCGCGGACC
>DATBAA010000411.1:0-7955 GCA_036271755.1 Myxococcales bacterium
CTGCTGCAGGGCGCGCGCGGCGTCCAGGCTCTGCGCGGCCGCACCGAGAGACAAAAGCAGCGACAAGAGCAGGCAGCGCACCTGCACGTTCATCGCTTCCCGCGGAAATTTCGTCCAGCGTTAATTCGAGACGGCCGGTAACACTGGTGTGACGGTGCCCGCGACGGCGTCGCCCTGCAGCCCGAGCATCTGCACCGGGGACGACGAAGAGACCGAGAGCACATTGGCGGCGCTCAGGCTGGGGAAGAGCTCCGAGGCGGCGCGGGAGACCTCGGTGAGCGGCGGCAGCACGAGCGAGCTGGCGGCCACGACTCCGGCGGCGGTGCGCAGCTGGATGGTGATCTGCGCGGCGGCCGCACCCGGATTCTGCAGCGCGATTCCCATGAAGCCGCCGGTCGCGACCGCGGGAAAGACGCCCAGCGAGATGGGCTGCACCGGGTACACCGCGTCCGTCGCGGCCAGGAGCGGAACCGTGCTGGGCGACAGCGAGGCGGCGCGCAAGTAGGAGTAGTAGCGCGAGCGCGTCCCGTCCGGATTGCGAACGGTCGCGCGCTTTGCATCCAACTGCAGCGCTGCTCCGAGCACGACGTCGACGCGGCCCGCGCTGACGAAGGCGGCCTTCGAGAGCGTCGCGCCGTCGATCTCCACGCTGGCTCCCGGCTGGAAGCCGACGCCGAGAATGCTGATGGTCGAGCCCGCCGCCAGCAGCCCGCCGCCGGGGACCACGTTGGTGATGGAGATGATGTTCTTGGCGGTGAAGACGCCGGGCTTCACCTGCTCGGTGTAGAGGCCCGAAGGCCCGGTGAACGAAGAGGTGGGCGCGTCGAGAGCGAGCGGCGCGGTGGTGCCGAGCGCGGTGGTGGCAGGAATGCCGACGGCCACGGCGAAGATGGGCGCGTCGGGCGCGAGGCCGAAGTTGCCGCTGGAGGAGACGGTGCGGACGACGAGGCCGGCCGGACCTGTGACCGCGGTGCCGCCTGCGTCCGGATTGCCCGGCAACACCACGCCCAGCACCGTTCCGGGAATGGCGCGGATGTGCCCCGAGCCAATGATGATGGGCCTGGGCTCGGTGAGGCTCACTTCGATTTGAATGGCGCCGCCCGGAGGAGCGGCTTCGTCGAGGACCTTGAGCGACAAGCTCTGAACCGCGCTGGTGACCTGCGCCTGCGCGCGCAGCGAGACCGTGAGGAGCAAACCCATCATCACAGCTCGTCGTGCGTTCATGCGAGACTCCTCAAGGTTGTTTGAGCCGGAACCGCTGCGGAGCGCTCTGCGCCAGCATGTTGCCCGCGGAGTCTTTCGCCGTCACCTGCCAGAAGAGCGGCTTGCCCGGCACCAGTAAGCGCTGCGGCAGCGCGGCCGTGGGCGCGGCGCTCTGGCCGATGAAGACCAGCGCCCGATCGACCTCCGTCACCCGCACTTCGTAGGAGGCCGCGCCGGCGACCGGCTGCCAGCGCAGCGAGGAGGGCGCGCGATCGAGATCGCCCACCGGCTCGAGCACGCCGATCTCCTCCGAGCGCAAGACCTGGGCGCCATGCGGCTCCATCAGGCGCGGCTTGTGCTCGAACAGTCCGACGCCCAGCGCGACCACCACCATTGCCGCCGCCAGCGCGAAGCCCACGCTGCCCAGCGAGTGGAAGGCGAACCAGCGCCGCCAGCGCGGCTCGGGCCGGGGCGCGGGCCGCTCGGGAGACATGCGCGCCTCCAGCCGCTGCGAGATCCAGGTGACCTTGCCCTCTTCGTCCGGCTCGGGCTTGATCGATTCGAACTCCGCCAGCAGCGCGCGCTCGGCTTGACAGCGCGGACAAGAGCCGATGTGCGCCAGCGCCCGCGCGTCGGGCAACGCCAGCTGGATGGTCGAGACGCAGTCGCTCTTGGGCGAGAGAATCAGCTTCAGCATCCTGCGCTCGCGCGCCGTGGTTTCCGTCATCTGTCCCCCCACTAGTTGCTCAGCCGCAGCTCGAGAGCCCGCAGCCGCAAGACCGCCCGCGCGAGCTTGCGCCGGGCGCTGACGATGAAGGCCTTGGCCCCGCTGCGGTTGCGCAGCGCCAAGAGCCTGGTGATGGTTTCGAGCGGCACGTCGTCGCCATAGTGCAGCGTGAAGACCTGCTTCTCCACGTCGTCCAGCTCGCCGTCCAGAAGCGCCCGCACCATCTGCGCCGAAGCCTTGCGCTCCAGGAAGTCGTCCGCGCCGACGGCGATCAAGTCGGGCAGCTCCTCCAGGGCTTCGTCCTCCGGCTCTGCCCGCTGCGGCCGCGCCTTCAAGAAAGTCAGGCACTCGCTGCGGGCGATCGAGTAGAGCCAGGTGGAGAACTTCGATTCACCGCGAAAGCCGCCCAGGTTGCGCTGCACGCGCACGAAGATGCCCTGCGCCAGATCGCAGGCGTCGTCGCGGTTGCCGGCCAGGCGCAAGCACCAGGTGACGACCGTCTGATAGTGCCTGCGAAAGAGCTCTTGAATGGCCGCCACTCCGTCCTCGTCGCGCGTCGCTGCCAGGTAGCGGCTCACCAGCTCCGCGTCGGTCAACTGGTGCAGCTCTGGGCGCTCGCCGTTCACATGAGGATGAGACACTCGGGAGCGTTTGCGAGGAACAGGTTTCTTTCTTGTTCCACGAAGAAGGCTCGTGGTGTCGGAACCTTCGTGACCATCCGAGAGCGACCCATGCCGGCTTCGATCTCCATCGGGGCAAATGTGCTGCAAGGTCCGCGTCTCGGGACCGCGCGTCCCGTGATCGCGGTAGCCGCCGAGCCGCGCTACGTGCTGCAGCACCAGCCGGCCGGCATCTGCATGGCGCTCGAGCGGGCGGGCTACACGCCGCTCATCCTCGACCTGGACGTCCCCTCGCGCGCCCCGCTCGAGGTCATCGATTTGATCATCGCCCGGGGCAGGGCGGCGCCGCTGCTCGCCCTGCTGGCCCGCGCCGAGGGCTCGGGCGTGCGCACCATCAACCGCTGCTCCGCCATCGCGGCGGTCCGCGACCGGGCTTCGATGGCGCGCAAGTTGATGGCCGGCGGTCTGCCCACGCCCGCCACCTGCTGCGGAACGCTGGCCCGCATCGCCGAGGCGTTCCGCGAGAACGAATACCCGCTCATCATCAAGCCGGTCTACGGCGACAACCTGCGCGGTCTGCGGCTGGTGCACAGCCGGGCAGAGCTGCTGGGCTGCGACTTTCCCGAGACCGTGGCTGTGGCGCAGCGGCTGGTTCCGTCCGACGGCTACGACCTCAAGCTCTACGTCATCGGCGGCGAGGTGCACGCGCTGCGCAAGCCGTCGCCGGTGACGGGCGATCTCTCCGCCGAGGCCGAGAAGGTGACGGTCACTCCCGCGCTGCGCGCGCTGGCGCTCCGCTGCGGCCTGCTCTTCGGCCTCGAGATCTACGGCGTCAACTGCGTGGAGATGCCCGCCGGGCCGATGGTGACCGAGGTCAAGGAGTTCCCCGACTATTCGTCCATCGAGGGCGCGGATGACAGCCTCGCGCGGTACGCCATCGACCGGGCGCGCGCGCACTACGAGCGCACGCGCGTGAAGTCCGGCTAGCTCTTGCGCCAGGCGCGTTCGGCGTCGTCCCAGGCGGCCAGCGGCTGGAGATCCGGCACCCAGGCGAGGCCCGATTTTGCGTCGGACGAGACGGCGTCGGTCGTTACCCGGACGTCGAGCAGGGCCGGTGCGTTGTCGAAGGCGCGGTCGATTGCCGCCGGCAGATCTTCGGCCTTCTCCACCCGCTCGCCGTGAATGCCGAGCGCCCGCGCGAGCGCGGCGTGGTCGGTGTCGCGCAGCTTCGTTCCGACGACGCGGCCATAGGTTTGCGACTGATCGTGGACCTCGATCTGCCAGGCGCCGTTGTTGGCCACCACGAAGACCACTTTGGATTGGTGGCGCGCGGCGGTGTCGAGCTCGATGGCATTGAAGCCGAAGGAGCCGTCGCCGGTGGCCACCAATACCTGCCGCCCGGGCATGGCGATTCCCGCCGCGATGCCGAAGGGAACGCCGACGCCGATGCAGCCGAAGGGTCCCGGGTCCAGGTACGTCGAAGCCGAGAGGCCCACGCGCGCAAAGGCGAGGAAGTCGCCGCCGTCGGCCACCACCACCGCGTCGGGCTTCAGCTTCTCCTGCAAGGCCGCGAGCAGCCGGTTTGGGTGCATGAAGCCGTCGCTGCCGTTCGGAGTCTCGGCCATGGTGCGCCGTGCCTTCTCGGCCCGCTCGACGTGCGTCTTGCGCAGGCCCTCTGTCCAGGCGCGGTCCACGTTGGACTTCCGCCCGCCGGCCGCCTCGACGATGGCCTTCAAGGCCTCGCCCGGATCGGCGAAGATCTCGACCGCGCCGCGGCGGTTGTCGCGCAGCTCGGACGCGGCGTCGGCGATGCGCAGGAACCTGGCCGCGCCAAAGACGGCCGGAGAGCCAAACGCCAGCTGGAAATCGAGCCGGCGCCCGACGGTGACGATCAGGTCGGCGTCGCCCATGGCCTTGCCGCGCATCGCGGCGATGACCGAGGGATGATCGTCGGGCACGAGGCCGCGGCTCTCGCCCGTGTCCAGGTAGACCGCGCCCAGCTGATCGAGAAAAGAAACCAGCGCAGGACCTGCTCCGCGCGCGCCGCGTCCGCTGATCGCCACCGGCTTGCGCGCCGACCAGAGCAGCTCGACGGCGGCTTCAATCGCCGCGGGGTCCGGCAACAGCCTGGCGCGCGGCTTCGGCTTGAAGTGCTCCTCCAGCTGCAAGACAGCCGGCACCTCTTCGCGCAGCGTGTCGGTGGGAAAGTCCAGGTAGACCGGCCCGGGTTCGCCGCCCTGGCCAAACGCGCGCGACACCGCCTCGTCCAGCTCCTGCAGGACCAGCGCTGGCTCACGCACCGTGCGCGCATAGCGCGTGATGGTCTCGAGCAGCTTCGTGTGCGTCATGTCCTGCAGGCCGCCGCGATTCTCCTGCGGCCGCGGCACCACGCCCGAGAGGATCAACACCGGCGCCCGCGAGACGTGCGCGTTGGCGATGCCGGTCATGGCGTTGGTCACGCCCGGCCCGGCGGTCACCAGCGCGACGCCGAGCTTGCCCGTCAGCTCGGCGTGCGCGTGCGCCATGTGCACCGCGGCCCGCTCGTCGCGCACGTCGACGATGCGAATGCCCTCGGCGTCGGCGCGCATCCAGATGGGCATGATGTGCCCGCCGCAGAGCGCGAAGAGCGTGTCGACGCCGCGGGCCTTGAGGAACCGCGCGATGACCCCAGCCGAAGATCCAGCGGACGGGAAGGGCGGCTTCATTTCCCGATGCGGGCGGCGGCGCCGTTGGTGTGCTGCAGCGCGCGCGCGGCGGCGGCTTCCGGGTCGTGGCGGATGATGGCGCGAAGCATGGCTTCGTGCTCGTCCCACACCACCGCGCGGCTCTGCGGCAGCCGCAAGATGTGCGCCATCGATCGGCGCAGGTGATTCCAATAGAGGTCCATGGTCTGCACCAGGAGCGGGTTGCCGGCGGCCTGGTAGATCCACATGTGGAACTTCATGTCGGCGTCGATGAGCGCCTCCATGTCGCGGCCGCGGTCGGCCTTTCGCCCCTCTGCCAACAGACGCCTTCCGTCGAGCGAGTCGGTGGCGCCGCAGCGCTCCGCCGCCAACCGTGCAGCCAGCGGATCGATCGCCTCGCGCAGCTGGTAGATGGACTTGATGAAGTCGGCCTCGAGCGGCGCCACGATGAGCCCGCGCCGGCCGTTGTCGCGCACGAAGCCCTGCGACTTGAGGATGGTGAGCGCCTGCCCGACGGGCTGGCGCGAGATGGTCAGCGTCGCCGCCAGCTCGTCTTGATTGAGCCGCACGCCCGGCGCCAGCCGGCCTTCGCGGATGGCGGAGAGGATCGCCTCGTACGCGCGGTCGATGAGCGTCGGTGCCGCGGGTAGACCTTCGATCTTTGCGTTCCGCATCGCATTCATCTTAGTGCCGCCTTGCAAAAAGGGCTTGAATTCGGCCGAATCGAGTTGACAATCCTACCACGCTCGATGCATACCGAGTTCTGCATTTCGTATGCGAAATTCGTAACGCAGGGCGGCAGCGAAGTCAAGCCCTGGCGCACAGCGAAAGGTCCTCAAGTGGCTGACAAGATCAGGGTGTTGCTCGCGAAGGTTGGCTTGGACGGACACGATCGCGGCGTCCGCGTGGTGGCGCGCTGCCTGCGCGATGCCGGCATGGACGTCATCTACACCGGCCTCCATCGCTCTCCCGAAGAGGTGGTGGACGCGGCGGTGCAGGAGGACGTGGACGTCCTGGGCGTCAGCTTGCTTTCGGGCGCGCACATGACCGCGTTTCCGCGCATCCAGAAGCGGCTCAAGGAGCGCGGCGTCGACGACATCATCCTGCTGGGCGGCGGCGTCATTCCCGACGAGGACGTGGTGGCGCTCAAGAAGATGGGCGTGGCCGAGATCCTCCTCCAGGACACCCCTCCGGAGGCCATCGTCGAGACCGTGCAGCGTCTCGTCCGCGAGCGGGGACCGCGCTAGTGGCCGGGGAAATGGAAGAGTGGCACTGGCCCCCAGAATACGACGAAACCTACCGGCCTGAAGGGACCAGTCGCTACTGGTTTCCCAAGCGCGAGACCATGGATCCGGGCGCGCGCGACAAGGCCATCGTCCAGCGCCTCCGCCAGGTCTGTGAGTACGCCTACGCGAACGCGCCTTTCTACAAAGCCAGATGGGACGAGGCCGGCTTCCATCCGTCGCAAGTGACTTCGTTGGAAGCGTTCGAGACGAAGTGCCCGGTCATCGTCAAGGCCGACTTGCGCAAAGCGCAAGAGCGCAAGCCGCCCTTCGGTGACTACCTGTGCATCGACGACTCGGAGATCTTCCACATCCACGGCACCTCGGGCACCACCGGCCGCCCAACGGCCTTCGGCGTCGGCCGCGAGGATTGGAAGATCATCGCCAACAACCACGCCCGCATCATGTGGGGCATGGGCGTGCGCTCGACGGACACGGTCTTCATCGGCGCCATCCTCAGCCTCTATCTGGGCGGCTGGGGCGCGATGAGCGGCGCCGAGCGGATGGGCGCGAAGGCGTTTCCCTTCGGCGCCGGCGCGGCCGGCATGACCTCGCGCGCGGTCCAATGGCTGAGCATCATGCGCGCGCAGGCCTTCTACGGAACGCCGTCGTTCGCGCTGCACCTGGCCGAGACCGCGCGCAAAGAGGGCATCGACCCCACCACGCTGGGTCTGCGCGTGCTCTTCTTCTCCGGCGAGCCCGGCGCCTCGGTGCCCGGCGTGCGCGACCGCATCGAAAAGGCCTTCAACGCCAGGGTCATCGACTGCGGCTCGATGGCGGAGATGACGCCCTTCATGAACGTCTCCGGCACCGCCGAGACCAACGGCATGCTCTGCTGGCAGGACATCATCTACACCGAAGTGTGCGACCCCAAGACCTACACTCGCGTGCCGTTTGGCGAACGCGGAACGCCGGTCTACACGCACCTCGAGCGCACCTCCCAGCCGATGATTCGATTGGTCTCGGGCGATCTCACTCAATGGGTCAATGAGCCGAATCCGTGCGGCAGGACCTATCCGCGGCTGCCCAACGGCATCTTCGGCCGCATCGACGACATGTTCACCATCCGCGGCGAGAACGTCTATCCCAGCGAGATCGACGCCGCCCTGAACCAGGTGGCCGGCTACGGCGGCGAGCACCGCATCGTCATCTCCCGCAGCGGCTCGATGGATGAGCTGTTGCTCAAGGTGGAGTGCACGCCAGAGATGGAGCAGAGCGGCGGCGCGGCATCGTTCAAGGACCAGGTCGCGAAGCGCATCCACACCATGCTCGGCATCCGGGCCGGCGTGGAGATCGTCCCCGTCAACTCGATTCCGCGCACGGACTTCAAGGCCCGCCGCGTGATCGACGACCGCGAGGTGTTTCGCGAATTGAATCAAAAGCTCGCCGCGGAGCGAAACCAATGATTCCCTCGCGCGACCTGCTGCCACGCGTCTAC
>DATBAA010000412.1:0-4597 GCA_036271755.1 Myxococcales bacterium
CCTTGCAGTCGGCCTGCAGCGCGGCCAGCAGGGCGTCGCAGCGCTCGCGGTAGACCGAGCGCATGCGGCGCAGGTGGGTGGCGAAGTGGCCGTCGGCGATGAAGCGGGCCAGCGCGGCCTGGTCGATGGCGGAGGCGGGCCCGGGCAGCATCGAGCGCGCGCGGGCGAACGCCGGGACGAGAGAGTCCGGCGCGATGAGAAAGCCCAGGCGCAGGCCGGGGAACATGGTCTTGCTGAAGGTGCCGATGTAGACGACGCACGAACTCTCGTCCAAGCCCTGCAAGGCCATGAGCGGCCGGCCGCGGTGGCGGAACTCGCTGTCGTAGTCGTCCTCGACGATGACCGCGCGCGCCTTGGCGGCGAACGCCAGCAGCTGCAGCCGGCGGGCGAGGCTGGTGGTGATCCCCAGCGGATACTGGTGCGACGGCGTCAGCATGATGAGCTTCGCGTCGGGCGCGCGCGCGATGCCGGCGTTGACGTCGATGCCGCGCTCGTCCACCGGCACGGGAACCACGCGTGCCCCGGCGGCCACCAGCGCGGCGCGGGCGCCCAGATAGCCGGGCTCCTCCAGCCAGGCGGTGTCGCCCGGGTCCAGCAAGAGCGAGGCGGTCTGCTCGAAGGCCTGCTGCGTGCCGGCGGTGATGAACACCTGCTCGGTGCTGCAGCGCACGCCGCGCGCGGCCGAGACGTGCAGCGCGATGGCCTCGCGCAACGCCGGACTTCCGGCCGGCTCGCTGCCGCTCAAGAGGCCGGCGCTGGCGCGCGTGCTCTGGCGGGCGACGAGGCGAGACCAGAGCGCGGCGGGGAAGAGATCGAGCGCGGGGACGCCGGGGCGGAAGGCGCGCGGCGTCGCGCCCAGCCGTGGCGCGCCCTGTGGCAGGGCAGCGAGAGCGCGCGCGGCGCTGGACAGCCTCGGCGGCCTGACGGACTTCGCGGCCGCGGCGGTCTTGGGCCGCTGCAGCTCTTCGGGCAGCTCGGGCGCGACCCGCGTCGACGAGGCCGCCCGGGCGATCAGGTAGCCCTCGGCCTGCAGCGCATCCAAGGCCTGTAGCACGGTGCTGCGGGCCACGCCCAGCTGGGTCGACAGCTGCCGCGACGAGGGCAGGCGCGCCCCGCGCGGCAGATCGCCGTTCAAGATGCGCTCGCGCAGGCCGGTGTAGATCTGCTCGTGCAGCGGCAGCGGCCCGCTCAAGCGCAAGAGCAGCGAGTCGATGGCCTGCATCACGACAGCTCTCCGCGCAGCATGGTGACGGCCGCTCCGCCGATGATCGCGCGGTCGTTCTCCAGCCGGGCGTGGACCACGCCGCCGCGCGCCGACGCCTGGTAAGCCACGAATGCGCGCTTGCCCAGACGCTCCGCCCAGAAAGGCGCCAGCACCGCGTGGGCCGAGCCGGTGACGGGGTCTTCGCCGACGCCGAGCGCGGGGCAGAAGAAGCGCGAGATGAAGTCGAACTGCTTCTCGCCCTTGGCCGTCACCACCACGCCGGAGGCGGGCAACCGCTCGATGGCGTGCAGGTCCGGCTGCACCGTCCGCACCGCCTCTTCCGATTCGAGCAGCGCGACGATCTTGCCGGCCGCCTCGCCGATCCAGACCGGCTTCTTGCCGAGCATCGCTCCCAGGTCGGGCAGGCTGGCAGCCTTGGGCGTGGTCGCCGGCAGGTCGATCTCGATGCGGCCCTCCATCTGCCGCGCCTGGATGGCGCCGCCCGGGGTCGAGAAGCGCAGCGGGCCGCTGATCAGCCCTGCGTCCCAGAGCGCGTGCGCGGTGGCGAGCGTGCCGTGCCCGCAGAGCGGTAGCTCGGCCTTGGGCGCGAACCAGCGCAACTTCAGCGAGGTGGGGTCGACGAAGGCCGTCACCGGCTGGGCCAGCTCGGCCGCCAGGGCCTGCATCCAGGCGGCGTCCGGCTCACGGTCGACAAAACAGACCGCCGCGTTGTTGCCGCGGAACTTCTCGCTGGTGAAGACATCCACGAAGATGATGCGCATCGCGTCCCTTCCCGAGGCTTTCTGCCTCTCGGGCCAAGAAATCAGCCCCACCGCGGGTCCGCGCTTCCACGTACCACGCGGAGACTACTTTAACTCGCAACTGGTCTTGCCAGGAGGCCAGTTCGCGCGTTTCGGCCAGACCAGTTGCGCGTGGCTGGATCGGCTTCTCGCACCCACAAAAGCGCGCGCCAAAAACGTGACACTTGCTCCCGAGCCGTTGTCCTGTTCTCCTGTGTCCCGCTAGCGATGCCAACCTCCGAACCAAAGGCGCGCGTACTCGCCGTCGACGACGAAGAAGCGCTGCTGCGCTACTACCAGCGCGCCGTCGGCTCGGCGGGCTACGACGTGGTCACGTGCGAGCGGCCGTCGGACGCGCTGTCCGAGCTGGACAAGGGCCGCTTCGACGTCATCATCACCGACCTCGCCATGCCGGGCATGTCGGGCATCGAGCTGTTGCGCGCGGTCCGCACCCGCGACATGGACGTCCCCGTCATCATCATCACCGCCTCGCCCGCGCTGGAGACGGCGCTGCAGGCCATCGACGAGGGCGCGCTGCGCTACCTGGTGAAGCCGGTGCGGGCCGAGGCTTTGCTGGGCGCGGTCGAGCGCGCGGTGGCGCTGGGCCGGATGAGCCGCCTCAAGCGCCAGGCGTTGGCCCTGCTGCAGCAGCGCGGCGACGAGCCCGGAGACCGCGCGTCGGCGGTGGCCACCTTCGAGAGGGCGCTGGCGAGCCTGACCATGGCGTACCAGCCGGTGGTGGATGTCGCCGCCGGCAAGGTCTACGGCTACGAGGCGCTGATGCGCTCTTCGGAGAAGGCCTACGCCTCGCCCATGGTGCTGCTGGAGGCGGCGGAGCGCCTCGACCGGTTGAGCGACCTGGGCCGCCACATCCGCCAGCTTGTCGCCGCGAAGGTGCCCGAGGCGCCGGAGGGCGCGGTCATTCTCGTCAACCTGCACCCGCGCGATCTGCTCGACGACAACTTGTTCGACCCGGCGGCGCCGCTCTCACAGCAGGCGAAGCGGGTGGTCCTGGAGATCACCGAGCGGTCGCTGCTCGAGGACGTGCCCAATCCGCACGCGCGCATCGCCAGGCTTCGCGCGCTGGGGTACCGCGTGGCCGTCGATGATCTGGGCGCGGGCTACGCGGGCCTCAACAGCTTCGCGCAGCTGGAGCCCGATCTGGTGAAGCTGGATCTCACGCTGGTGCGCGACATTCACCTGGCGCCGACGAAGCGGTCGCTGGTGCAGGCGATGATCGAAGTCTGCAAGCAGCTCAAGGTGCTGCTCATCGCCGAAGGCGTCGAGACCATCGAAGAGCGCAACGTCCTGACCGAGCTTCGCTGCCCGCTGATGCAGGGCTACTTCTTCGCCAAGCCCGGCCCGCCGTTCCCGCAACCCAAGCTGTAGTCACTTCAGTCCGTGCTTGGCTTCCAGATCGGTACGAACCGATGCCCAGTCGCGTCCTGTCGATTCGCCGCGCAGCGCACGTAGCGCCCGCCCTTCGATCTCGGCGTTCCAGGCCTCTTCTGCATCGGCGTCTGGCGCACCGTCGATGCTGGCGATCAGCGCCGCAACGACCGTCGCTCGTTCATCAAGCGGAAGGCGGAGCGCATCCTCGATGACCTGCCGTGCGGCGTCGCTCATGCTCCAAGAATAACGCTTTCGGTCTCCACGTGGACCCGGCCCGGTTACAGCGTGGAGAGGCCGGCGGTGCAGCATTCGAGGTCTTGTTCGGGCTTGCCGCCCGAGACGCCGACGGCTCCGAGGTTTCCGCCGTCGCGCTTGATCAGCGATGAGCCGAGGCCGGGGACGAGTGGCACGCGCGCCATCTTGTCGATGACCGCGAAGAAGCCGGGGCGGTCCTTGTAGACCGCGGCCATCGCTTCGCCGTCGCGTCCGGTCCAGGCGCAGCCGTGGGCCTTGGCCTCGGCCACCTGCGGCGACATGGCCGGCGCGCCGTCCATGCGCGACAGGCCCTGCAGATTGCCCGCCTCGTCCACCACCGCGACGGTGATCTTGATGCCGAGCTCCGCGGCCTTCTTTTGCGCCCCAGCGATGACCTTGTTCACTTCCTCGAGCTTCAGCGGCATGTCGTTCAAACTCCCTGGTAGAGCCCGGCCGTCTGCGCGCGCAGGCGGATCAAAGGCAGAACAGCTTCACAAACAGGCATCGGCGTTTTGGTCAAGCGGCCAAGCTCGACGACCGCGCCCAGCAAGGGATCGATCTCCATGGGCCGGCCGCGCTCGAGGTCGATCAAAGTCGAGGGCTTGTGCACGCCCACGTCGGCCGCCCCTTGGATGCGCGCGTCGACGTCGATGGGGAACTTCACGCCCAGCTTCTCGGCCACCGCCTGGCCTTCGAGCATCATCGTCCGCGCCAGCGCCTTGGTGCCCGCGTTGGCGATGACCGCCGAGATCTCCGTCATGGTCAGCGCGCAGATCATGTTGAAGGAGAGGTTGCCCCACAGCTTGACCCAGAGGTTGTCGCGGATGCTGGTGCGCACCGGCGCGCGCAGCCCGGCTTTGATCATCATCTTCGACAAAGCCGTGGCGCGCTCGCTCTTGCTGCCGTCGGGCTCGCCCAGATCGAAGCGATTGGAATACTGGTGCTG
>DATBAA010000413.1:0-9836 GCA_036271755.1 Myxococcales bacterium
CCGACGAGAGCGGCCGCAGCGCGGGGCTGGGGCTCGGGCTCTACATCGTCAAGCAGATCGTGGAAGCCCACGGCGGCCGCGTGGAGGTGGTCTCCACCGCGGACGCGGGCACGACCTTCAAGGTGCTCTGGCCGGCCTAGACCCGGAGATTGCCGGTGGCCCAGAGGATGACGAGCAGCACCAGGACGATGCCGAGCGGCGACCAGCCGGCGTAGCCGTAGCGCGAGTGACCCCAGAAACCGCCGCCGCCGGCGAGAACCAGCAGAACGATGAGCAATATGAGCATCCGATGAAGCTAGGCATGGCTCGCCTGTCCGGCATGCGGTAGACCGCCTGCATGAATGGAAAGGTCGCGCTGGTCACGGGGGCATCGGCGGGAATTGGCCTCGAGGTCTCGCGGAAGCTGGCCGCGCTGGGAGCGCGCGTGGCCATGGTGGCGCGCACCGAGAAGACCCTGAAGGCGGCGGCGGTGCCGGGCGCGGAGATCTTCCCCTTCGACGTCGGCGACCTGGCGAAGCTCGCGGAGCTGCCCAAGGCGATCGTCGATCGGATGGGCTCGCTCGACATCGTGGTCAACAACGCCGGCTTGCACCATCGCGGTCCGGCCTTGAACAACGACGCGCTGGCCCTGGCCGACATGGTGAACGTCAACCTGAGCGCGCCCATCGTGCTCACGCGCGCGGCCGTCCCGCTGATGAAGAAGGGCAGCTGCATCGTGAACGTGGCGTCCCTGGCGGGCATGGTGCCGATGCGCAACCAGGCCACCTACGGCGCCACCAAGATGGGCCTGCGCTGCTTCTCGCTGGCCATGCGCGACGAGCTCGCGCCGCTGGGAATCTCGGTCAGCGCCGTCTCGCCCGGCCCGGTCGACACCGGCTTCTTCGGCGAAGAGCTGGAGCGCGTGAACGACATCGTCTTCTCGCAGCCCATGAGCACCGCCGGCCAGGTCGCCGACGCCGTGCTGGCCTGCATCCGCGACGGCACGCCCGAGATCGCCGTCCCCTGGTTCTCCGGCAAGCTCTGCACCCTGGGCTACCTCTCGCCCACGCTGATTGGCATCTTGCGGCCCGGCATGGAGCGGCGCGGAGCAAAGGCCAAGGCGAAGTACATCGCGCGGAAGCGCGGCGCTACGTAGTGCTTGGCGCGGCGGCAGGCATCTTTGGCGTCGTGGCTTCGACGCTCTTCCTGCCGCTCCCGGAGGAGCTCGCGCTGCTCGGCGCCGGCTATGTGGCCCACTCGGGCGCGCTGCCGCTCTGGCTGGCCTGGCTCGCTGCCTGGGCCGGTATCGTCGTCGGAGACACTTCTACCTTCCTGGTCGGCCGGTCGTTCCTGCCCGCGCTCTTGCGCTCGCGCATCGGCCGGCGATTCGTCAGCACCGACCTGCGCGAGTGGGCAGAGGAGCTGGTCTCCCGCCACGGCTTCCGCGCCATCTTGCTGGGCCGCTTCCTGGTGGCGCTGCGCGGGCCGGTCTACCTGGCCATCGGCGCCGCAAAATACCCGTTGCTCAAATTCGAGTTGCTCAATGGCGCGGTGGGCCTCGTGGAGGTGGCCATCCTGGTGGGCCTGGGCTACGTCTTTGGAAAGTCGACCAAGATCGAGCACAACGCCGTCTGGCTCGAGGTGTCCATCGCGGTGGTGATGGCGCTCATCTTGATCGTCCCTTTGATCTTCAAGCGGCGGATGCTGAAGAAGCAGCGCGCGCGATAGCAGACGGTTGCCAGTGCGGGCTATTGCGTAGCGCGGCCATCATCCCAACTCTGCCCGGATGAGAATCTGGCCGGGACGATCTTACCCCCTGGGCGCCACGTACGACGGCTCGGGGACCAACTTCGCCATTGCCTCCGAGGCGGCGACCCGCGTCGAGCTCTGCCTCTTCGGCGACGACGGCAGCGAGAAGCGGATGGACCTGCCCGAGCGCGCCGGCTTCGTCTTCCACGGCTACGTCCCCGCCACCGCGCCGGGCTGCCGCTACGGCTTTCGCGTTCACGGCCCGTGGGACCCCGCCAAGGGCCACCGCTGCAACCCCAGCAAGCTGCTCCTCGACCCCTACGCCAAGGCCGTCGAAGGACATCCGCGCTGGGACGAGGCCGTCTATCCCTATTCGTTCAAGGAAGGAGATCTCAAGATCTCCACCGCCGACAGCGCGCCCTTCATGCCGCGCTCGGTGGTCACCAATCCCTTCTTCGACTGGAGCGACGACCGCCCGCCGCGCACGCCCTGGCACGAGACCATCGTCTACGAAGCGCACGTCAAAGGCATGACCGAGAAGCATCCCGACGTGCCCGAGGAGATTCGCGGCAAGTACGCGGGCCTGGGCTCGCCGGCCATCATCGAGCATTTGAAGAAGCTGGGCGTGACGGCAATTGAATTGCTGCCCGTGCACCAGTTCGTCCATTCGCAGCACCTCCAAGACAAGAAGCTGCGCAACTATTGGGGATACGACTCCATCTGTTACTTCGCGCCCCACAACGAATACGCCAGCCGCGGGCAGAACGGGCAGCAGGTCCAGGAGTTCAAGCAGATGGTGAAGGACCTGCACCGCGCCGAGATCGAGGTGTTTCTCGACGTTGTCTACAACCACACCGCCGAGGGCAATCAATTGGGGCCGATGCTCTCCTTGAAAGGCATCGACAACCACGCCTACTACCGGACGGTGGCGAAGGACCCGCGCTACTACATGGATTACACGGGCACCGGCAACTCACTCAACATGCGCGATCCATATGTCTTGCAGCTGTTGATGGATTCATTGCGTTATTGGGTGCAGGAGATGCATATCGACGGCTTCCGCTTCGACCTCGCCTCCACGCTCGCGCGCGGGCTGCACGACGTGGACAGGCTGTCGGCCTTCTTCGACCTCATCCAGCAGGACCCGGTCGTCTCGCGGGTCAAGCTCATCGCCGAGCCGTGGGACGTCGGCGAAGGCGGCTACCAGGTCGGCAACTTTCCCGCGCAGTGGTCGGAGTGGAATGGAAAGTATCGCGACTGCGTGCGCGACTATTGGCGCGGCGAGCACTCCACCATGGGTGAGTTCGCGCACCGGTTGATGGGGTCTTCCGATCTGTACGCTTCGGCCGGGCGGACGCCGCACGCGTCCATCAACTTCGTCACCGCCCACGACGGCTTTCCTTTGCGCGATCTCGTCTCCTACAACCAGAAGCACAACGAGCTGAACGGGGAGAACAACCGCGACGGCGAGAGCCACAACCGCTCGTGGAACTGCGGCGTGGAGGGCGAGACCCAGGACCCCAAGGTGTCCGAGCTGCGCGGCCGGCAGCAGCGGAACTTCCTCGCCACGCTGATGCTCTCGCAGGGCGTCCCCATGCTGGTGGCCGGCGACGAGATGGGCCGCACCCAGAAGGGCAACAACAACTGCTACTGCCAGGACAACGAGCTCTCCTGGCTCAATTGGGAGCAGTTCGACGACGACTTGCTCGAGTTCACGCGCTCCTTGATTCGTTTGCGGCGCGAGCACCCCATCTTCCGCCGGCGCGGCTGGTTCGACGGCCGCGAGCTGCACGGCGGAGACGTGAAGGACCTGGCCTGGTTCACGCCCGACGGCAAGGAGATGTCAGACGAAGACTGGCGCGTCGGTTACGCCAAGTCACTCGCGGTCTTCTTGAATGGCTCGTCCATCCGCCGGCCCGGAGAGCATGGCGAGGTGGTCAAGGACGACAGCTTCTATTTGATCTTCAATGCCCACCACGAGCCGATGGCCTTCACCTTGCCGGACGAAAAGTTCGGCGACCGCTGGCTGCGCGTCCTCGACACGGCGGAAGACACTCCCCCGGAGCTCCGCCGCTCCAAGCGGTCCCAGGCTGATTCGCCGTCGGCGGCAGTCAAAGTGCAAGCCCGCGCCGTAGTCCTCTACCGCTGCCTCGGCTGAGCCGGGCGATTACGATGCGAATTTGAGACAATCGACGACGGCGCGATAGCGCGCGCGATCCTGCCCCTCGGGCCGTCTGCCGAGAAATCCACGGACCAGCGACCAGATGGCGACCGTGACCTTCTCAGAGTTGTCGCGCGGCAGGACCTTGGCGGCCATGCACTCCTCCACCTCGTGCTCGATCCGCTCGACAGCCTCGTGGTCGTCGCTGCGCGGCGCCGCCATCATCTGAAAGAGATTCGGGTGGCGCTCCGCAAACACTGCCGCCTCGTCGATCATCACCCGCAAGCTGCGCGGCCTCCCCGGCGCCTTCTGAGCGCGCTTCAACATCCGGTAAGAGAGGTCTTGGTATCCGTGCGCCACCACCTGCTCGAGCATCTCTCGCTTGTTGCGAAAGTGCCGATAGATGGCCGCCGCGGTGATGTTCGCCATGGCCGCGATGCCCCTCATGGTGACGCGCTCCACCCCGACCTCCGCCACCATCGCGCGCGCCGAATTGAGGATCCGATATCTCGTGAAGAGCTTCATGCTCCGAACGCTATCAGGGGCGCTGACATGTCCCTATACGTCACCTGACCGATTCAACCGGCGCCTCCCCAGACCCTCTCGCGTCCAGCTCGTTTGTGACACTGGTGAACGCCGTTCACTTCTTCCGAGACGGCCGGTAAACACGGTTCACCGGCCGGATCGCGGCGGTAAACGTTGTTCACCGGGGACGAGGGAAGAAGTGAACAGCGTTTACTGCTGTCACAAACGCGGTGCGAGTGAGGGTGTACCCCGGCGGCGTCCCGCGGCTCATCCCAGCAGCAGCACCGGCGGCAGGCGGGAAGACTTCATGCAGCGGCAGCTGGTCCCATGCGACGAGGCGCGCGCGGAGGCCCACTCGTCGTCGGCCAGCTGCATCAAGCGCAGCACGGCGGCGCGGGAGGTGAGATCGCCGCGGTACCATTGGATGCCGACTTCGCCCCGGGCCGCCCAAGCGACGCGGCCGAAGGCTTCCAGCTGGCCGCCGCCGGGGCCGGCTTCGGGCAAGGCGATTCGCAGCTCCTGGCCGGCGTGGCCCAAGTCTTCAGCGGCGGCCGACAGGCGCGCGCCGCCTTCGCTGACATCGAGCAGCCGGCAGAGCAGCGCGGGCTTGCCGCTGGCCTCGGCCAGGATCAGCTGCTCGGTGCAGCTGCGCAGGGTCTCGCGCGCCATCTCGGGCTTCAGCTGGTCGAGGCAGGCAACCGCCTTGGGAAGCTCCAGCCAGACGCCGCCGGTCGAAGGCTTCGCCCACACCGAGCCGCGCAGCGAGACCGCCTGATCGAGGCTGGCGAACACCACCTCGAGCACCGCCGCGGTGCCCTGCTCGGCCTGGGTCGCGCCGAAGAAGAAGTAGCCGGCGCCGTCCACGAGGTGGATGTGCTCGCGCAGGTGGGCCGGGCTGTCGATCTCGTAGCGAAGCTTCAGAGACGTCATGGCGAAACCTCCGCCCGCCGCTACAGCAAGCCCAAGGCCAGCCCGGGATTTGTCTGGCACCCGTCATCAGGCCCGAAGCCGAGTCCAGAAGATGACGGGCAGGACGCGAATTTCCTGTCCCACCGCGCCGCCCCGGGTGGACTTTTTTCCGTGTCGGAGAACGGCGCTACGCCTTTAGAGCAGGGCCGGACCGAAGGCCGAATGCACCTTCTTGGTCCGCTGCAGCCGCTCGCGCACCAGCGCATCCAGCCGCTTGGCCGCGGCCATGTTCTGCAGCATCTCGCGGGCGAACGAGTCGCGGTCGAGGAAGAGCAGGATGCAGTCCGTCTCGGCCCGCACCGTCGCCGTGGCCGGGCAGAGCTCGAGCAGCGCGATCTCGCCGAAGACGTCGCCCTCGGTCATCTCCGGATACTCCTCGCCGCTGGGCGTGTCGTACGGCACGCAGCGCCCGCGCAGCAGCAGCCAGAGCCCACGGCCGACGCCACCCTGCGTGATCAGCTGATCGCCCCGCTCGGCCTTGCGCAGCTGGAACTCCTCCACCAGCCGCCCCAGCGCCTCGCGATTGAAGACCGAGAAGAGATCGTTCGAACGCAATAAGTTGGCCAGCAGCCGCTTCTTGAAGAACCCGTTCAACAGCGCGTGCAGCGAAGGATGGCGCGCCTCGACCTGCAGCAGCATCTCGCGGGTCACTTCCAGCAGGAGCGAATCCTCGGCCGCGATGATGGTGGCCACCCGCGGCACCTCCGCCAGCAGAGCGATCTCGCCGAAGACCGCGCCGGCGGCCATGGTGTCGACGACGGCGTTGTTGCGCACCACCTCCACCGCGCCCTCGACCAGCACGAACATCGACTCGCCGCGCTGCCCCTCGGTGATGATGGCCTCGCCCGGCCCGGCGGAGCGCAGCGCGACCTTGGCGAGCAGCTCGGCCATCACCTCGCGCGGCAGCGGCGGCAGCTCTTCGATGGGCTGGCCCACCACCGCCACTTCGTCCTCCACGGGCTGCACGTCCAGCTGCTTCGTCATCGGCGAGGGCAGCGTCGCCTTCCAAGACTCTTGCGGCTGCCGCGCGGCGAACTGCTGCAGCGCCTTCTGCGTCTGCGTGTGCTTGGGATCGAGCTGAAGAATCACCTTGGTGATTGCCGTCGCCTCCAGGAGCTTGCCGCGCACGGCGAGCCGCCCGGCGAGCGCCTGGTAGGCCGCGATGGCGTCGTCCTTGCGCCCAAGCTTCGCCAGCACCTCGGCGATCTTCCGCCGCGCCGAATGGTCCTGCGGGTCCGCCTGCGCGGCCAGCTGGAACTCCTGCAGCGCCGCCTCGGCCTTGCCCTTGACGAGGAGCGCGATGCCCTTGTCCTTGTGCTCCCTGGCTAGCTGACCCTGTGCCATGGCGCCTCTGATAGCATGACCTCATGTCGGACTTGGATGACCTGCTCAAGAAGCAAGCCGAGATGGCGAAATACGCCATGAGCATGGCGAACGAGAAGGACCCCGAGCGCATCATGGAAATGACCGCGATCCTCCAGGAGCGCGGCAAGGAGCTGGAGCGGATGGCCAAGGCCATCGAGGCCTTCTACGCGCCCAAAGGTCCCGCCGGGCCGGAGACGAGAGTCATCCTCACGCCGGCGCAAAAGGAGCGCATCACCGAGCAGACCGGCGTCGGCCTCGACACGGTCATCTTGCGCGACACGCCGGAGATGCGCTGGTCGAAGAAGATGGCCACCGTCGAGCCCCGCGAGATCGAGCGCGAGGCCGCCAAGCAGGCCGCCCAGGCGCGCCTCGTCATCGAGACCCGCAACCAGGTGGAGAAGATCATCAAGCTGCTCGAGGAGCAGAACGTGCCCGAGCTGGCCGAAACCATTGCCGAATTGAAGCGCGACCCCACGCTGGGCCGGGGTAGAAAAGACAGCTAGCCCGCGAAGTGGTAGAGTACGCGCAGTCAGCGAATGTCGTTTTGCTCAAGGAGCGACATGCCCGGCATCAACCTCCTCAAGATCATCGGCAACGCCCTCTTCCTCTCGAACCAGATCAAGTTGCCCGCGGCCACGGCGACCGGCAAGGGCGACGACAAGGCCTGGTCGGAGGCGTACTTCAAGGATCGCAAAGACGCCGACATGGGCGGCGTGCCGCAAGTGATCCCGCCCTGGTTCATGCCGCAAAAGCCGGGCTTCAAGCCGCACCAGAAGACCTGCGACGACATCGGAAAGAACTTCAAAGACTTCCACGACGCCATGCTCGACGCGGTGATGTTCTCGCACAACATGTGGAAGCTGCAGTGCAAGTTCAAGGACCTGAAGGTCATGGCGGTGGCGGTCATCGGCGCGCCGGGCTGCCTGGACGGACCCAAGCTCGACATCGCCAACGCCCCGCAGTGCGCCTCGATGACGGGCAACATGGCCAAGATGCGCGACGCGGTGGCCAAGGGCGTCGCCGACTGCTTCAAGAAGTGGCAGGATCAGGTGACCATTCCCGGCCTGCCGCTCTTCCCCGCCTTTGCCGCGTTCCCCGGGCCCATGGCGCCGCCCATGCCCAACGTCCCGGTGCCGCTCATCGCCTGCATCTCGGGAATGCTTCCCTCCATTGCCATGCCGGACGAGATGACCAAGGCCATGGACGACGCGCTCGATCAGGGCATCAAGGACAAGGACCCCGAGAAGCACTATCACGCGCTCCACAACTCGCTGGCCACCGTGCTCTCGCTGGCGTTCTTGATCTGGCTGCCCTCGCAGATGATGTCCCTGGTGCTGGGCAAGGGGCCCATTCCAACCTTCGCGCCGCCGTTCGTGCCGGTCGGCCCGGTGGTGGGAGGCGACAACATCGCCATTCCCGGCCACCTGATGGCCTGAGTTGCCGGACGACGCCGACTACAAAGTTCGCTTCGCCGACCTGGTGGCGCACGAGCTGCGCACGCCCGTGCAAGCCATGCAGGGCTATCTCGAAGCGGCGCGGCCGCGCGAGCCGGAGCTGGTTTCGCTGCTGCAAGACCAGCTCGACCGGCTCTCTCGCGTCATCGGCGCGCTGGCCGAGGCGGACGGCGGGCCCGCGCAGTTGGGCTTCGCCCCGGCGGATCTGGCCGTGCTGGCGCGCGACGCAGTGGACGAGCTGGCGGCGCGCAGGCCAGATCGCAAGCTCGTCTTTCAATCGAATGGAGCCTTGCCGGTGCGGGGCAACCACGAGCGGCTCTCGCAGGCCGTCCACGATCTGCTCGACAACGCGCTCAAGTTCTCGCCCGGCCGCCAGCAGGTGGCGCTGACCGCGTTCGCCGACGGCAAGCGCTGCGGCGTTCGCGTCGTCGATCAAGGCATCGGCGTGCCGGCGGCCGAGATCGCGCAGCTGGGGCAACGCTGGTTTCGCGCCTCCAACGCGGACTCACGCATGTATCCGGGCCTCGGGCTGGGGCTGGCGATGGCCTCCGAGACCGCGCGCCTGCACGGCGGGACGCTGCGCTTCGAGAGCGAATTGAAGCGCGGGACCAGCGCGGTGTTCGAGCTTCCTCTGCAGGGCGGCTGACGTGCGCGTCGCGGTCATCGGCGGAGGCATGGCGGGGCTCTCGGCCGCGTGGGAGCTGCTCCGCGGCGGCGCGGACCCCATCGTCTTCGAGGCCGGGGCGCGGGCCGGCGGCAAGGTGAAGAGCGTCCGCGAAGGCGGCTGGCTCAGCGAAGACGGGCCGCACTTCATCGCCCAGCCGCTGGACAGCCTCCTCGAAGGCGCCGGGCTGCGCGGCAGCGTGGTCGATCCGGCCCCGCCCAAGACCCGCTGGCTGTGGATGAACGGCCAGAAGCTGCGCGCTCCATCGATTCAGCTGCTGGGCCAGGTTGGCCTGCCGCGCGTGCTGCTCGAGCCGCTCTTCAGCAAGCCGCTGCAGGCCGACCAGCCGCTGGAGGAGTTCCTCGTCGGCCGCTTGGGACGCAGAGCGGGCCAGCTTGCCGGAACGCTGCTCTCGAGCGGCGTCTACGCGGGCGACCCGAAGCGGCTCTCGGCGCTGTCGGCCTTTCCCACGCTGAGCAAAGGATCTCTCTTGCTGCGGCGCGGGAAGCGGCCGCCCATCTGGTCCTTGCGCGACGGCCTGGGCAGCTTGCCCGCGGCGCTCGCGGCGAAGCTGGGCGAGCGCGTCCGCGCCGGAACGCCCGTGACCCGCCTCGAGCCGGCCGCGAAGGGCTGGACGGTGGACGGCGTCGCCTTCGACAAGGTGGTGCTGGCAGTCCCGGCTTCGGCCGCGGCCAGGCTGTTGCCGCGGCTGGCCGACAAGCTCTCGGAGCTGCGCACCGCGCCCGTCACGCTGTTGCACCTGGGCTTCCCCGAGCGCGAGCTGCCGCGCGGCTTCGGCCTGTTGGACGCGAGCGACTCGCTGCGCTTCCTGGGCGCCCTGTTGCCCTCGTCGATGCTGCCCGGCCGCGCCCCGCAAGGCTTCGCGCTCGTCACCGCCATCTGTGGCGGGGCGCGTCATCCGGAGCTGGCCAGCCTGCCCGACGAGGCTCTCGAAGAGGCCGTTCGCGAG
>DATBAA010000414.1:0-3870 GCA_036271755.1 Myxococcales bacterium
CTCGCTGGCCAGCGGGCTGTTGGCGGTCTACTGCCGGTCGATCTCCGAGAAGGTTCGCGCCGCGAACGAGGTCGCCACCGGGCGCTCCGCGGCTGTCTCCAGGCCGCCGCCGCCGCTCGGCTCGCGCCCGCCGCACCTGAGCGTCGACGAAGTGGCCTGGCTCTCGGTGCTGGGACAAGCCGTCGAAGCCGTCAGCGGCGAGGCCGTCGTCCGCGAAGGCGAGAGCAGCCGGTCGTTCTACGTCATCTCGAGCGGCGAATTGGAAGTGCGCAAGCACGCCGGAGCGGGAGACGATCGGACGCTGGCCACGCTGGGGCCGCGCGACATGTTCGGCATCATGGCCTTCGTCGACGGGAAGCCGCGCTCGGCGTCGGTGGTGGCCAGCAGCGACGTCGCCCTCTCGCGGGTCGAGGTGGACGTGCTGGAGAAGGCCACGCACCTGAACTTCACCGTCAGCTTCAAGTTTTGGGCACGCTCTGCAGCGTGCTGGGCCGCACGTATCGCGACACGGTCCACAGCATCATCGGTTGAGCGCTGCCTCCTGTACGACTGTCCCTGCTGCGAGACAGGCTATCAGCCAGGATTCGAGCGCTGCGCGGATTGCGATGTGGCGCTCGTTGGTCCCATTGACGTGGCGCGCGGAGCACCTTAAAGAACTGCGCATGGAATTTCGCCGCCCCTGTTGTTGTCGTGCGCCCGGGCGCGTTCCTGACTGCTGCTGTCGCTAAGCCTTTTGTCCCAGCAGTCCTGTTGTCTCCTCCACAACTCCGGTGAAGAAGCATGAGCGACGTCGTCCTCATTTCCGGCAGCCCTTCCGCGTCGTCGCGCACCGCGACGGTCTTGAACGCCTGCGCCGCCAAGCTGCAGGAGGCCGGGCGCAAGACCACGGTTCTGCAAGTGCGCGAGCTGGGCAATCCGAACAGCCAGCAAGTGAAGGACGCGCTGGAGGTCATCGCCTCCGCGAAGGCTGTCGTGCTGGCCACGCCCATCTACAAGGCGTCGCTCACCGGCCTGCTCAAGTCGTTTCTCGACCTGCTGCCGCCCGACGCCTTGAAGGGCAAGGCCGCCCTGCCCCTGGCCACCGGCGCCGCTCCCGCGCACGCGCTCGCCATCGAGCACGAGCTGGCGCCGCTGCTCTTCGCGCTGGGCTGCGACGCGGTGGTGCGCGGCCGCTACTTCATCGACACCGACCTGGAGGGCGGCAAGCTCTCGCCCACCGCCGCCGCCGCCCTGGCCGCCGCCGCTGCCCGCCTGATCACCTATGGAGGATCGAAATGAGGCCGATTGAGGTTTTGTACGAGCACCCGCACTGGTTTCAGCCGCTCTTCGACGAACTGCAAAAGCGCGGGGTGGCCCATCGGCTGATCCACATCGACGAGCATCGCTACCGGCCCAACGCGCCCCGCGAGCTGGCCACCGATCATCCGCTGGTCTTCAACCGCATGAGCCCGTCGGCGTGGAAGCGCGACCGATCGTCGGCCATCTATTACACCGCGGGGTATTTGAAACATCTGGAGGCATTGGGCGTGCAGGTGGTGAACGGCGCGCGCTGCTTCCAGTTCGAGACCTCCAAGGCGTCGCAGCTGTCGCTGCTCTCGAATCTGGGCCTGGCCGCGCCGAAGGCCATCGTCGTGCACCAGCCCAAGCAGCTCATCGAAGCGGCCGGCGATCTGGTCTTCCCCTTGATTGCCAAACCGAATGTCGGCGGCAGCGGCGCGGGCATCGTCCGCTTCGACGACAAGGCCAGCCTCGCGGCGGCCGTCGCGGAGGGCCGCATCACCGGCGGCCTGGACGGCATCTGGCTCTTGCAGGAGTACCACCGGCCGCGCGGCGGACACATCGTCCGCGTCGAGACCCTGGCCGGCCGCTACCTCTACGGCATCAAGGTCCACCTGGGAGACGAAGGCGGGTTCGACCTCTGCCCCGCCGACATCTGCCGCACGCCGCTCGGCCAACAGCTGGACGCGACGGCGGCGTGCCCGGTGGAGTCGGTGAAGAAAGGCCTCACCGTCGAAGGTTACACGCCGCCGCAAGAGATCGTCGAGGCCATCGAGCGCATCGCCAAGGGAACGAGCCTCGACGTGGGCGGCATCGAATACCTGGTCAGCGATCGCGACGGGCAAACCTACTTCTACGACATCAACGCGCTCTCCAACTTCGTCTCCGACGGCCCGCGCGTGGTCGGTTTCAATCCGTTTGAAAAGCTGGTGGACGAGTTGATTTCACGCGCGAGGGCGTCATGAGCATTCGTCACGGGTATTGGTTGCCGGTCTTCGGCGGTTGGCTGCGCAACGTCGACGACGAGGGCATGGAGGCCACCTGGAATTACGTCAGCAAGCTGGCGAGGCGCTCGGAGAAGATCGGCTTCGATCTCACTTTGATCGCCGAATTGAATTTGAATGACATCAAAGGCCCCGAAGCGCCGTCGCTCGATGCTTGGAGCACGGCGGCGGCGTTGGCGGCGGTGACGGAGCGATTGGAATTGATGGTCGCGGTGCGGCCCAACTTCCATCACCCGGGGCTCTTCGCCAAGCACGCGGCCAACATCGACCAGATCGCCAACGGCCGGCTGGCCTTGAACGTCGTCTCCTCGTGGTGGAAGGACGAGGCCGTCCAATACGGCCTGCCCTTCGACGAGCACGACAAGCGGTATGCGCGCACCGAAGAGTGGATGCGCGTGGTGAAGGGCCTCTGGACGGAGAAGAAGTTCTCGCACAGCGGCGCGCTCTACAAGACCGAAGACGCCATCCTCGAGCCCAAGCCCGTGCGGCGGCCGCCCATCTATGCCGGCGGCGAATCGGAGGCGGCCAAGGATCTGATCGCGCGGGAGGCCGACGCTTACGTGATGCACGGAGACCCGCCCGAGCGGCTGGCGGCCAAAGTCGCGGACATGAAGGAGCGCCGCGCGCGGCTGGTTCCTCATGCGCCGCCCATGACCTTCGGAGTCGCGGGCTACGTCATCTGCCGGCCTACCCACGAAGAGGCCTTGAAAGAGCAGGCGCGCATCACCGACGTAAAGGCCTCCAAGCGCGGCTACGCCAACTACAACCAGTGGCTCTCGGGCACCAAGCTGGAGCAGCGCGTGAGCCTGGAGGAGTACTCCGTCTCCAATCGCGGCCTGCGGACGGGACTGGTCGGCACGCCCGAGGTCATCGCCGAGCGGCTGGATGCGCTGGAGCGCGCCGGCATAGACCTGACGCTGCTGCAGTTCGGCCCGCAGCTGGAAGAGATGGAGCGCTTTGGCGCAGAGGTCATTCCGCTGACCGGCGCGACGCCTCGCCTGGCGCCGCAGCCGGCCGTCGAGCAGCGCGTGCGGTAGAGCGCTTCAATGCTGTAGGTGGGTCTCACCCTTAATGGGGGATTGGCCTGGGTCGATGCACACGCGGATTTTGATGATCTGCGTAGCACCTCGCTTCGCGATCCAGGAGCCTTCCCCAAATGCGGCTGACAAAAGCGATCTCACTCACAACCTTGATTCTTCCCCTGCTGGCCGGCTGCACCGGCTCGGCCGGCACCGAAGGCACCACTGGCACCGAGGGGGCAACCGGCGCGACCGGAGCAACTGGCGCGACGGGTGCCACCGGCTCGGCCGGCGCTGTCGGCGCGCAGGGCCCCGTTGGTCCGGCTGGAGCAACCGGCGCAACCGGCCCGGCTGGAGCCGTCGGCGCCACCGGGGCGACTGGCGCCGTCGGAGCCACCGGCGATGTCGGAGCCACCGGCGACGTCGGACCGCAGGGTCCGCGCGGCTACACCGGCGCTGTGGGTCCCCAGGGCGCGACGGGTCCGGCTGGCTTGACCTGGATGGGCCCGTTCGACCCTTCGGTGAGCTACGTGACCAACGACGCGGTCAGCTCTTACGGCTCGAGCTTC